>CAYROB010000009.1:3683-13687 GCA_964425775.1 uncultured Carnobacteriaceae bacterium | reverse complement strand
CACTGTCATGTCCTAAGTGAGTTACTGCAACAATCTTATCGATTCCAGCAGCTTCTAATTCAGCAATTTCCTTCTCTGCTGTTTCAACATAATTTGAAAAAGTTACATTCAGTGGACTAGCGATATTTTCTGTATCTTCAGTTGTCAAACCGAATATACCAATTTGCTCGCCACCTTTTTCAACAATGATGCTGTTGTAGACATTTCCACCTTCAGCATCTTCAGCTAATGATTTTTTAGGTTCATATTTCTTTAAGAATGGATCTTGCGAAATATCGCTATTTGTACCTAAAATCGGAAAGTTTGCTTTATCAATAAACTTAGATAATGATTCGTGTCCTTTTTCTATGTTACCCAAATCAAACTCATGGTTCCCAAACACCATGGCATCGATACCCATTAAGTTCATCAATGCTAAATCTGCTTGACCTTTAAACTGGTTAAAGTAAAGTGTTCCTGAAAATACATCTCCACCATGTAGAAGTAATGCTTCAGGATTGTCCTTACGATAATTTTTAACTGCCGTAATCATAGATGGATAATTTTCTACATGACCATGTGTATCGTTCATGTGCATGATAGATAATTCAAAATCATCTGTTGATTTCTTTTCAGCAGATAAACTAACTGGTTTTTCACTTACACCAGTATCCCCGCTTGAACCAGCCTGCGCGCTTAAAGGTAAAACAAGCTGTGCTAGTAAACTAGAGAAAAGGGTTAACACCAGAACTATATTAGTGTACTTATTCTTTGACGAATTATTTTTTTGCATTTATTTGCTCCTTCTTATTTCTTATTTTTATTGCCTGTCAAATCCAACCTATTTCTAATCCTCCTTTTTAACGAAATAATAATAGCGCTTCCATACAAGCATAGCCAAAAAAACTTATAAGTTCAATTTTTTTTGCTCATTGATTAAAAATGTTAAATGCAAGTTATACTGCAACACTTTTCTCTGTTCTATCTTTTGCCCACTTCAAAGGCTCTAGTTCAAATTAAAACTCAAGGTGCCTCAATTAGAAATTAATTGACTTTTTTCGTATCTCCTATAAGGTATAAACAAATATGTAGTGTTTTTCGAATGATTTCGATCTCGAGTTCTAAAATTAAAAGGAGTGTCTACTAATTATGTCAAATAAAGGATCACAGAACAATGCGAATATTCTAACACAGTTATCATTACCTGCTCACTTCAATGAAGATGAGCGAAACCATTTTGAACAGCTTCATCAAAATTTACCACCTATGGGAGAAAATGAATTAAATATCATAGGAATCGAGCTTGTGGTAACTGATGCTCAAACAATTGAGGTAATGACCTTTATCCGCTCTACTTTAGAAACCCCTCTTTTGCTTGAATCTACACCAATTACATTATTAGATAAAAATTTACAACCTTTCGCAGAAAAAGAAGCAAACTTTGATAAATTGGGGACTCTCTCACCAAAAACAACTAAGATTTTTAAGTTCGAGTTTTCCAAAAATGACATTATACAAACGAAACCTGACTATGGAATGCTTAAGAATTGGTCAATTGCCTTTAAACAGAATATTAAAAGCCAGCATTATGTTGACTTTTCCGACTTGAACGAAGATGAGATTTCAGACGCAACAAAAGATTGGCTAAATGAAATTGACCAAAAAGCACCTCTCGAAGAAAATGAATTGTCTTTCATGGGATTCTCAGCCAAACAAGATGAAGAAAACCGACTATTTGTCAATTTACTCATCCGAAATGGAACAAAAGACAATCTTGATATTAAGCAGCTCCCACTAAAATTTTATGATGCAACAGGAGATCTAGCGGCAAAAGGGACATTTAAAATTGATAATGTAACTGTACTTGCGAACACAAGTAAACCCATTGCACTCGTCTTCCCTACCTCTTCCATACTTAAAAAAGATTTAGATTTATCAAAGTGGAAAATAGTTCACAGTCAATGAACTCACCAGATACTTTGAGCTCTATCTCTTAATTGAAATACCATATAAAAAGTGTCAACGAACCTTTTGATTCGTTGACACTTTTTTAATCTTCCAATAAATAATTCCGGTCAAATTTCAAAATTAAATCAAAATCAGCATAATCTTGCTCAAGTGCTTCTTTTAATAAACGATACATTGCATCCTCTGTCAATTGAATATGCCGCGGAACAACTAAATCTAAATGAATCTCCTTCTTATCTTCCTCTTCGATGACTCGAAAATCATGAAAATTAAATTTTTTATCAGCATTTTTAAGTGTTTGTTTAACTGTAATATAAATCTCATTATATTTATCATTGTTTAAGACGATTGGATCCAAGTGACAGACCGTTGAACTGTTAAACTTCTCTTTGAATTCCTCTTCAATCTCATCGAGAACCGCATGAGCTTCTAGTAAACTCCAGCGTGCATCCATTTCAATATGTACTGTCACAAAGTAATTATCTGGTCCATATTTATGAATCAATAAATCATGATAATCAACAATTGAATCGTAAGAATCTAAAACTTTCTGCATCTCTTGAACAAGCTCTTTACTCGGTCGTATCCCTATCAAGTCATTTGATGCATCTAAAATCGATTGGGCTCCAACAATAATAATTAATAAAGCGACAATAGCACCCACAAAACCATCAATATACCAGCCGAACTGAATCTCAACAATATAAGAAATAATAATGACAGATGTCATCAGGGCATCATTCATACTATCTTTTACTAATGCCTCAATAATTACTGATCCAGACTTTATTTTTTCATTTAAAAAACGATAATAGAGAGCTAAAATAAGTTTCGTGAGAATCGAAACAACCAGAATAAAAAAGACAACTTTTGAACTCTCAACACTAGTCGGATTCATTATCTTCTCAATCGAAGATATGAAAAATTCTACTCCTACAATAATGATAATAATTGAAATAATTAATCCACTAATGTATTCGGCCCGTTGATGTCCAAAGGGATGCTCCTCATCTGCTGGTTTATTTGCGATATAAAAACCACCAATTGTCAGCAAAGCACTGGCACTATCACCAAAACTGTTAATTGCATCTGCTAAAATCGAGACACTGCCTGCTGTCAGTCCAGCAAAAACTTTAATTACGACTAATAATAAATTGGTAATTAAACCAACGACTCCTGATTTAATTCCATTAGTTACACGCAATTCATATTCATCTTTACTCGACACCTGAATCGGCCTCCTACCTTATATGTAGTAAAAACACCTAATTTAAATTAAGCTTACTACCATAGTAGGTTTTTATGATTTTAAAGTCAATTATTTTTAAGTAAAAGACGAATTCGCCTCAGATTTCGTACGTTAAGTAGATATACTATCAATGAGTCTACACGCATCAGTTAAATCGTGAAGACTCACCTTGTAATATTTTCAGTAAAAGCTTAATTCCTCTATCCCTGCATTCATCCCAAGTAAATCATCTGCGCTTGCATTGAAAAAAAGAGCCAGTTTTATGATATTTTCACCACTAATCGATAATTGATCTTTTTCCCATCGACTAATAGTGGCCTGAGTAACTCCTAATTCTCTTGCTAACTCACCTTGTGTAAGTCCACCATTTTCTTTTCTCAGTTCAGATATCTTTTTCATGTAAATCTATCCTCCCTTTGTTAATTTTGCTAAGTATTATTCACCTGGTATATGTTACTTTTTATCACACATGATTGATATTCACTTTTCAAATATTAAGTAATTTAAATCACTCTTAATATATAATTAAACTCTCTTGGTTGCTTATATGGCATATTTCAGTTAATATGCATGTACATGATTCATATTATTTGACTATGGATGAGAAGAATAAGCAATAAATTCTTTAATTTTAATAATGAAAAGAGGGATTTTATGACACCTGGGAAACGTATTAGAAAACTAAGAGTCCAAAATGATCTGGGACAAAAAGAATTAGCAGATGAGCTAGGTTACAAGACATATACAACAATTTCTAAGTGGGAATCAGATAAAAGTCTCCCACCTGGTAGAGAACTCAGAAAGCTAGCCCTGTTTTTTGGAGTTTCGATTGATTATATTTTAGGATTAGATGATTTACTAAAAAATAATGAAATCAGATCGATATCAGATGCGGTTGGCTTACCATTTTATGAATCATTTGATGAAGCTTTACTCGCAAGAGAATCAAGTGAACCCAATGAAAAAATCGTTACAGCATCTGAATTAGTCTTGCATGAAAATAAGGAACATTATTTTGTTTTAGAAGTCAAGACAGATTCAGTCAACCGACTTATTCCTTCTGGTTCCAATATGATTGTCTTGGATTTCTCTGTGGCAACAGACAAATCATTGGATACCGGAGACATTATTGTCATAGATTTAAAAGGAAAACACAGAATCTTAACCTTACGAAAAACTGATTTAATGATTTATCTGGAACCTGCATCTTTTATAGAGGGCTTCGAAACAGTCACACTCACTACTGAAGAATTTGATGAATTACCCCTAATAGGAAAAGTGGTTTCATCATACCAAATTTTTGATTAATAAATAAAATCATAATCCATATAAATTTAGTTGCGATTAGTTAATCTATCGCAGCTTTTTTGGCTTGGAATCTAATAACTTCATTTGATGAATAAAAAATGCAAAAAAACCTCCTTTTAAGGCACAAAATGCCTTAAAAGCAGGTTTAGCTTGTTCGCGATTATCTTTATCGAACAATAACTATCCATTTTAGCTTAGTATTTAATTCAATCTAGCTTGTTTGAAATATCTTTTTCGAACAAGAGTCATTCATTCAATGAAATATTGAAGTAAGTTCCTCTTATCACACATGTTAAAAATAGCAAGCAATAACTCTCTTTATCTTGATAACTACGAAAATATTCTCTTTCCTCTTTACTAATATGTCTTTGGATTTACTAGTTTTGCTATATTAACCATTAAATAAAATTCATCTTCCAAACTTAATTTGTAGTGATAACCTTTAAAGAGATAGTCTCCAATTTCTACTACACATTCATAAATTTCGGGCTTTTCTTTTGAAATTAATGAGTGCAAAGTCTCATCATCTTTTTCTTCAGAAACTCTTCCTTTTAAAGTTAAAGCTTTAGAGGTTAAATAATTTAAATATCTTCTGAAATCAGAAGAACACAAACTCTCTTTACTTATCCGTATATTAAAGAAATTACCAACAATATTAAATATCTCTTGAATTATTTCTGGTATTTCGCTTGAATCATAAGTACAGCTATCTAACTTTCCTCTCTATAAATATAAAGCAATGTAACTCGCTACATCTTCTTCTAGCTTCACCTTTAATTCTTTTTCTATTAAATCAATCCCGTACAAACCTATAGCATATTCATCTGGATAATATTTTTCTATATCTGACTTTAACATATTCGTTTTATTGATCCCTTTTTTACCTTGTTCAATAGCTTGGAGAAGGTACTCGCTTAATGCTAAATATAGATTTTTATTTAAAGGTTCTCCTAAAGATATTTTGGCTTTTTCTATAATTGCTTCCGCAATAAAAAGATACCTGTCAACATTTCTTCTTGAATATTCTACTTCATTTTGATCATTTCGTTCAAATGTTTTCTCTATTGCTTCTGGATTAACTTTCTCTCCGGGCTTCGCAGAAAAGCCAATCCCTCTCCCCATAACAATCCGTTCTTTTCCTGCTTCATCTAATATGACAACCACATTGTTATTCAATATCTTATGAATCTTCATCCTAATCTCCTAAATATTATTTTCCAAATAATAACAATCCATATATACTCTGAATACCCACAAGACACTTAGGGTATCAAAATTATATTTAAATACCTGGTGACTCTAATATTTCATAAAGTTCATCAAGCAACTTTTGATCAATATCTAAATTTTTTGAAACTTCTTTAAATCCTTTTATTTTTATAATAAAACCTATATCTATTTTATTTTTGAGTAGCAAAACTGAATATAGTCCTCTCATAAAATGTTCTTTCGATTCAGTGATTTTATTTGTTTTATAGTAAGCAAGAGAAAAATAAAATTCTACAAAATACATTCTACTATATTCACTATGTTTTTCCTGATATTCTATCAAGTGTTTACTATGCTTTAGTAACTCCTCGTACTGTTCCGTGTTATATAAAAAAGATGCAATGGTAATTAGCGCACTGATGATTACTGTCTTATAACGCGTAAACTCAATACTTTTTTTAATTATCTCAGCAATAATTTCAATTACTTGCCTTAGCTCATCCCATCGACCTTCAATTTGATAAGCAGATGATAATACTATGTAGCCATTTAACAAAGTAATTGGATCAAGGTTCAAATCTTTCTTTTCGAGCAATTCATCCAGTCCTTTAATTACTTCTTTCGTCTCACCTTTAATGAATGCCGTATATGCATAATTATTAATCTTTATATCATAAGTCAAAGGTTCTCTCTGAAAGTCTTCCAACTGAGCGGCTAACCGGCTTTCTTCTATTAGTTTCTCAAGATCATGTGATTTCATAGCTCTTTCAAAATTTTCTTTGTGTTTAAATACCTTTTCTCTATCTATATAGTTAAAATATTCGTAGTATTCAAATAAATCAACACCCAATCTGTCGCTGAAAGCATTGAGTAGATAGATTGGAGGGGTTTTTTTATTTTCCTCAATTAAATAAATATCGTGTTCAGAACAGATTCCTTCAGATAAGGTTTTTCTAGTCATGTTTCTAAGTATTCTATGCTCTTTTATTACCTCGCCTATCATACCGACTCCAACTGAATCTCCTTTGTGTACAAATAACTTCTCAATATCTTTAGTATGGATTTTATCTCCTGTTTTCTTAGAAAAAGCTAGACCTCTGCCCATAGCAATAAACTCCTGTCCTTCAGCATCTATTGTTATGATTACATTATTATTTAATATCTGATGAATCTCCATTAGCATCTCACCACCTCCTAAAATTACTTATTTTTAGTTTTCTCAAAAAAAACCTACTTTAGACACAATATTGCCTGAAAGTAGGGTTAGCTCGTTTGTTTTCAGCTTCAAACGATAACTATCCATATTTTATAATGTTAGCATTTATTGCAAACATAATAGGAATAATGGTTAATTTTTCTAAACCTACGCTAATATCTTCATAAACTAAGATAGTTCTAGGTTCTAGGTAGTTGCATAAAT
Source organism: uncultured Carnobacteriaceae bacterium (assembly GCA_964425775.1). Taxonomy (GTDB): domain Bacteria; phylum Bacillota; class Bacilli; order Lactobacillales; family Carnobacteriaceae_A; genus Atopostipes. The sequence goes on along the minus strand of CAYROB010000009.1, from coordinate 6,554 downwards.
GACAGCTTCGTATTCTCTAATCATTTCATTACTTAAGTCACCTGAATACTAAGAATAAGCTTCTCTTCGTCGAACTTTAAGGACCAGTTCCTCCATGCATGTATCTGGATTATACATAATATAGCTAGATATTTCCAGTAAAATTCACTTACTTTGACTATACACATCCCTATTAATCATGTGAATGAAGAATATGCATCTGTGCTTTTTTTACTAGTCGATTACTTAGCCAATCTATCTCTATATAATGTACTATAGTTAACTATACCACCCGAAAGATTATACACATTTTCAAATCCTTTATTCAGTAGTATTTTCTGAGCAATATCTCCATTTTTTCCACTTGCTGAATAGACAATGATTTTTTCTTTTTGCGCTAATTTATCTAGATTCTTTCTAAAATCATCCATTGGTAAACTCATCGCATTTGGAATGTGATTTTCTGCAAACTCTTTCTTTGTACGTAAATCAATTATTAAGTGATCATCGACTTTCTCATTCAATTCTTCCGGAGTAACTAAAGGTTCTCCATGAATGGCATTAAATAAATTCATTCCGGTAGACATAACGGGATCGACTGGTGTTGAAATCGGTGGCGTAAAGACTAAATCCAATTGAGATAAATCCGATACTTTTGCACGGAAAGTCATGGCTGTTGCAAAAACGTCAATTAATCGATCGACCCCTTCTGCTCCAATGAGTTGTACCCCTACTATTTCTTCTGTTTCTCGGTCCGCAATTGCTTTAATAAAGATATCTTCTCCACCCATAAATCTTAAGCGTGAAAGATTACTATTGATTGACACAACGATGTCTAATCCTTTGTTTCGTGCCGCTTTTTCAGTTAAACCAGTTGCTGCAATACTCTGACCAAAAAAGCGCACAACTGAAGTACCTAGTATTCCATTAAAACGCTCACTTCCGCCTGTTAGTAAGTCACCTACTGCTCGTCCCATCTTGATCGCTGTTGTAGCAAGTGGAAGATAAATCGGCTCCTTGGTAATCGCATGGAAAGCTTCGGCCACATCACCTATCGCATGGATATCTGGAATATTTGTTTCTAACTTTTCATTCACTTTAATCGCCCTGGAAACACCTAGCTCAACCCCGATAGATTCAGCTAATTCGGTATTAGGTCTGACACCTGTAGCAACGATAAATAAATCCGCTTTGTATTCTTTGCCTTTACCTGTAATAACTTTTTTCAGTTCACCGTCTTCGCTGACTAATTCCGTTACACCATCGCCGCCATAGAATTCTACTCCATTTTCTTTTAATATATCAGCGATATGGACGGATATCTCAGGATCTAATTGTGCCATTGGATAGTCTAAAAATTCTAGTGTCGTCACATTCATTCCAATATTTGTCAGTTGTTCAGAAACACCTAAACCGATATATCCTCCTCCAACAACGACAACATTCTTTGGTTGAATTCTCTCTATACATTTTTCTAGCTCTCTCCCACCCTGCACATTTTTTACGGTGAAGACATTTGAGAACTGTTTGTCTCTAAAAACAGGCGGTACAGTGGCTGAAGAACCTGTCGCAAAGATTAACTGATCATAATTATCTTCAAATTCTTCGTTTGTCACTAAATTGATTCCGTAAACTGTTTTCTTTTCATGGTCAATTTTTGAAATTTCATGTTGATTATAAACATCAATATTATGTCTTCGTTTAAACCACTCACATGATCTGGGTGTTAGTTTCTCTAAACTTTCAACGACACCACCAATTACATAATGTGTTGCATAAGCCGAATGCGCCACATCAACATCACGATCATAAATTGTTATTTCTGCATCTTCTGAATTCTCTCTTGCCGCAATTGCTGCACTTGCACCAGCAGATACTCCACCAATAATAAGTATTTTCATGATAGAACACTCCTCTTTAATTTTCTATTAGTTAATTATTCTCTTTAATCGCTTACATTCTATAGTATATACATCTATGAATCTTAAAACTAGAATAAGGCACTCAAATAGTATAAAATATTGTTCTATAGTAGGATTTACAGTCGTAAATTATAAATGGAGGTTTTTAAAATGGAAATTATTTTAACACTTAGTGTCTTTATTGTATTACTTTATATTCTATACCGCTTGCAGAAGAAATATGTCAAGTATTCCTATCGGGTATTTGCCGGGCTCGGTTTAGGTATTGTTTTCGGAGCATTAATTCAATTCTTATTCACTGCAGATAGTGCTACAACGACTCAGCTAATCGATTGGATTAATATTGTAGGAGTCGGGTATGTTCGTTTTCTACAAATGTTGGTTATGCCATTAATTTTCGTCTCACTTGTGCGAGCCTTTACAGAAATGAATGGTGAGAGTGACATTGGTCGTATTGGATTTAATGTCCTGGCTGTTCTCGTAATAACGGTAATGATTGCTTCTGCCTTAGGTATTGGAACCGTCTTGTTATTTAATTTAGATGGGGCTGAGTTTACCAAAGGAGCTGCGGAAAGTGCTCAAATCCTAGCACTTCAAGAAAGACAAACTCAAGTAATCGGAATGACTATTCCCCAACAAATTGTCGATTTTGTTCCAAGCAATATATTTAATGACTTAGCTGGCTTACGTGGAAATAGTACAATTGCGGTTGTAATCTTTTCAGCGATGGTTGGAATTTCTTATTTAGGGATTGCGCGTAAACAACCTGAGCATGCAACAGTTTTTCGTTCCTTAATTGACAGTTTACATGCCATTGTGATGCGCCTAGTTACGCTAGTCTTACGAATGGCACCATATGGAATCTTAGCTTTAATGACAAAAATGGTAGCTACTTCAAGTATTGCTGCTTTGGCGAACATGGGGACATTCTTAATCGCCTCATATTTCTCAATTATCGTCATGTTCTTAA
>CAYROB010000009.1:286-3673 GCA_964425775.1 uncultured Carnobacteriaceae bacterium | reverse complement strand
TTAATTCATGCGTTGATTCTAGTTATCTATCGCGTGAGTCCGATTCAATTCTTTAAGAAAGGCTGGAATGTTTTAAGTTTCGCCTTTAGTTCTCGTTCGAGTGCAGGTGCGTTACCGTTAAACATTGCGACTCAGACAGAAGCAATGGGCGTAGACAGAACAACTTCAAATATTGCCGCTACCTTTGGCCTATCCATTGGTCAAAATGGATGTGCTGGAATATACCCGAGTATGTTGGTCGCTATTATTGCACCAGCTGTGGGCTTAGATCTATCTGATCCACTTGTCTGGGGAACAATTATTGTCACTGTTGCAATTTCATCATTTGGTGTTGCTGGTGTGGGTGGCGGAGCTACTTTTGCATCACTGATTGTTTTTGGTGCCTTAGACTTACCAATAGAAATTATTGGACTAATGGTTTCCATCGAACCAATTATTGACATGGCACGCACTGCATTGAATGTAAATGACAGTATGCTTGCCGGTGTCATAACTTCAAAACGTTTGGGTAACTTAAATGAAGATATTATGAATGACAACAGTAAAATTGTTAGTCCAGAAATGGATGCAAGCTAGTTCAAAGTGTATTTCTTTGTGTATCTCCTATAATTTGCTAAGATAAAGGTAACGGTTTCAAAAAATATGTAAATACAAATTAGAGGAGCTTGTTTTTATGGAATACATTCAATTAAATAATGGATTAAGAATGCCCATTCTTGGTACGGGTACGAATACGTATGGGAAAGAAAATAATGAATATACGGCTGAACTTACTGGCGACTTCAGTGCGTTGGAATCTGCGATTGAGCTAGGTTATCGTTCAGTTGATGCAGCTGTTTCTTATCGTAATGAACGTGGGGTTGGTGATACTCTGGCCAATAGTAATGTGCCACGTGAAGAATTCTTTATTACCAGTAAAATCCCCAGACAAGAAGTCTACTTTTCAACAAAAGAAGCAGTGCGCAATACAATCGATAGTAGTTTAGCCAATTTTGAAACGGATTATTTAGATCTTTACCTAATCCACCACCCGATTGAGAATAAGGAGTATTTAAAACATACTTGGGAAGTACTCGAAGAATATTATAATGAAGGAGTTCTAAAAGCAATTGGTGTGTCAAACTTTGACCAGACACTATTAGATGAAATTGCAAGCTATGCCACTGTTAAACCGGCAGTCAATCAGATTCAAATTAACTTAAAGGAAAAAAATCAGGAATTACTTGAATTAATCCAGGAACGCGGGATCACACCTGTTGCTTGGGGGCCAATGAAAGCAACAGATACACAAAAAGAAGCGCTCACTCGTATTGGTGCAGCCTATGGTAAGAGCTGGGCTCAAGTACTTTTACGCTATCAAATTCAAAGAGGGGTTGTGGTGATTCCCAAGTCACACAATCCAGAAAACCAAGCTGCGAATTTAGATGTCTTTGACTTCAAATTAAAAGACGAAGAAATGACGGAAATTTCAAAGCTGTAAAAAAATAAAAACTGTTCTAATATTGAGGGAATTCCCTTCAAATTAGAACAGTTTTTTTAATTATTGATTCTTTACTTTATTTAAAACTGACAGCGCTAAATCATGATCTTCTTGAGGTTGTAAACCTGTAACCGTTAGAATTCCAATCAAATCAGAATACTCATTAAAAATTGGAACTGATCCTGCTACCAGTGCAAAATCTTTTGCTGAATAACCATACTTACTACTAAAAATTTGGATATCATGATTGTTTTTTTCAGCGATTTCTAGCGATGACTGAGAAAATGTATTGACAACATTTCTTTTTCTTTCAATCCAGTTTTCTTTATCTTTACTTAGACCTGGATGTGAGTAGTACAACAGAGACTTATTACCGCCGTATACCTCAAAGGCTATTTCAATTTCCTTTTCAGTAACAACTTTCATAAACTCATTATAAATTAAATTCAGTGTTGACTGATTAATTGTTTTCATAAGGTTCCTCTCTTAATCCATTTCTAAAATATCTTTAATTCTTGTTGTGATACCGGTTACTTGAACCCCATAAATAATTTGATAACTATTATCGGCTTCGACAACTCCTACTGCATCTAAATGCTCCGTCCATACATCTTGATCAGCAACTAAATCGCTGTCTGTAACTCTTACTCTTAAACGAGTTGCACATGATGTGACTGATTCAATGTTGTCTTTCCCACCAAATGCTTCAATGATCTGGTGCTCTAATGTACCGGCCCCTTCTACTGATGAACTTTCTTTACGTTTTTGATATTCTTTTTTACTAATTAGTTCAGCTTTATCGTCTTTTCGACCTGGTGTATTAAGATCTAACTTAACAATTGCTGTTTTAAATACAAAGTAGTAAAGAGCAAAAGCTAATGGTAATAAGAATAATAGTGGCATTGCATGAACTTTATGTGGTTGGAACAAGTTCGGAATCATAAAAAGCAAAGCATGCCCATTGATTGATATTTTGAATACTTCTGTCAACACATACATTAACCCACTTAGTGGTGCATATAGTAGGAAATAAAGTTGTGGTGCTAAGAATAAGAATGTATATTCAATTGGCTCTGAGATACCTACAAATGCTAAAGTGAATACTGCTGGTATTAATAGTGATGCAACTTTTTTCTTGTTTTCAGGTTTTGCTAAATGGTACATTGCTAGCGACGCTCCTGGTAAGCCTGCTAATTGGAACAAAATACGTCCAGATGTAAAGTTACGTACAATATATCCTGTTGCTTCAGCACTTGCTGCCTGTCCGTTAATAATATTACGAACCCCTTCGTACAGAACTCCGTCAATCATCATTGTTCCACCAACTGCTGAATACTCAATTGGGAAAGCAATTAAGTGATGTAGTCCTAATGGAAGCAATAGTTTATCGAGTGTTCCAAATAGAAATGTTCCGAATAAACCAGATTCTGTAATAACATTTGTTACAGAAGAAATGAGACCAGCTACTGGTGGCCATGCATAGTAAGTGACCAGTGCTAATGGAATAGAAATAAGTGTTGACATTATGATAACCATTTTTGGTCCAGCAAAGAAGTTAAACATTGCTGGCAATTCTGTATCAACAAATTTGTTATGTGTAAATGCGGTAACTAATCCGGCAACAATTCCTGAGAAAATTCCCATATTATAGTTGAAAATTCCTAGTGATGTTCCCCATAAGTTATTGAAAGTTAATGCATCTATTTCTGTGTAGCCACTTTCCATTAAAGCTTCTACTGTTGTTGAAGCAGCATCCCAACCTTGAATTCCGGCGTATGCTTGGATGCTTACAATATAACTCATATATAATACCACTGCTGCAAATGCAGCCCAGCCTTTTTCTTTTTTAGCTAAAGTAAAGGCTATACCAATTGCAAACCATAGCTGCAGATTGCTCATAAACATAA
>CAYROB010000009.1:0-276 GCA_964425775.1 uncultured Carnobacteriaceae bacterium | reverse complement strand
GATCATTGAGAATAACGTGTGTAAAATAGTTCCTTCTGTTAAAATATAGTTCGTAAAGGCACTACCAATTCCTACATAAAAACCAACAAGAACTAATAATACAATTGGAACCATCATCGCTCCAGAAAATGTTTGAAGCTTTGATTGTATCTTTTTCATCATGATATTTCTTCCTTCCTTTTTTTCTCTCTTTTTTATTATACTACCAGTATGTAAGTGCTTTATCCACAGCACTGACTAACCATTAATACCGGATCATTGTGGCAATATATACAA
>CAYROB010000008.1:8500-14327 GCA_964425775.1 uncultured Carnobacteriaceae bacterium | reverse complement strand
AGACTTAATTAGCGAGTTCAATACTTTCAATATTCTCTACTCGAATCAACTTCTCAACTAATTGATCCTTTCGGTTCTTCAAGCTAACTTTAACCCATTCATCATCTACATCTAAGATCGTACAAGTTAAATCTGTATTCGCAAAGGATATAGCATCTTCCACCATTTGAATTTCAAAATCTTTCCCTATCAACTCACTTAGCAACAATGACATCTCATTCTCTCCTTTGATTCCTCTTTTTAATCGTTTGATTTCTCTAGCTAACCTTTTTGTTTTGCTTGGATAATCGCTGTAGGATAACACTAAAATAAAAGCCAACACTCCAAAAAACTCCATCTCCTACTCCTTTTACTTACTTTATTTTTTGTTTATGGAAAATACTTCACATAATTTGCTTTGATATCCTCCACTGTCTCAAATATTTCCGTATAAATTTCATCAATTTCTTGATCTGTTATTTCATCATCAATACTTTCTTTTGGAAAAATCCATGTTTCTCCTAATTCATTTTCATGGTCATATAAGTATCCGGCTGCATAACTCGGAGGAACGATATCCGCTGTATCATCATAGGTTACATCTTCCAAAACAAAGGGAATATGTGATTTTGTGGTACCAATAAAGAAAACAGGGATATTCATTTCTTTGTAGAGTTCGACATATTTATCTTTCGATGCCTCTTCTAAATGTTCTGGCATAATGAAAACAGCATCACTGTCTATCGGCGCTGGATTCTCTTCAAAATCATTAAAAGTCATCTTTGTAAAAAGAATATTTTCTGCATCAATTTCTGGCGCATTACCGATTGTCGTGATGTTCAATAGTTCTCCGCTGTATTCATCTGCTTGAATTTTATTGAAAAAACCAAGACCATCATAGGTTTTCCAAAACTTTGTTCGATGCATCCTGACCACATATTCATAATCCCGCCAGTTTTCTGCAGTCAACTCTAAATCTTTAAAATTCACATCATCTACATCCAGGATCGCTTCTTTAATCTCTTCGATTGAGATAAAGTCTTCAAATCGGTTCATATCCTCATCCGCTCTAAATGTTGTTTCTTTTAGAGGTTCGACAAGAGATGTTTCATCCGTCTCCATCGGTAAGTGCAAGGCTATATTCACCGAATATTTTGCGTTCGGAATGAAGTCTGTTTCTATCCAATAAGCTAGTTGTTCACCGTCTTCACTAATTCCTGAAGCAAAATCCATTCCTTCAGTAGGTTCTTCATACATATCACGACTTAAAAGAAGCGTCACACCTATCAGAATAGAAAGCAGTGATACCCCAATTGTAAACTTATTATTTTTGATCATTGTCTCCCTCTTTTCTCTTTCTTGCTCCAGTAGTTACATTTAAGCTAAACAATGTTCTTGTGATTATTATATCACTTTTCTTCAGGAAACTATTTTTTTCTCTAAGATTTCTTCAACATTTTCAACGTATAAAGAAACTTCGCCACATTCGGGGCAAATAGCTGCTTTCGGTTTGGCCAATCTTTTGGAAAACAAACCGTCACCCTTAGTAATTTTAATCCCATAGCCCCCACCCTCAACTTTTACCTCAAAATCTTTAATCATCGCGCATCCGCATTGTTTACAAATTCTCATATTATCTCCTCCAATCGTGAGATTCAATTTATTCCTCTTCTTCCCAAGGTAATTCGTACATCACAGGAGTATAGTCAAATTCGCCTTCTTTTCTCTTTGCATCATATTCAATTCCCGTTTCTGTTGAAAGCCAGAATGAGTCTGATTTCTTTTCAAAAGAGTCCATCTTTCCATCGTTATACTCAATGAAGAATGTTTCCTTTGCATCATCGTACTCTTCTAATTCATAGGGTTGTTCTTCATAATTGTCAGATCCTGGTGAATAAGCAAAAATTTTACCTTCAAACGGATCAATCATATAGATATTCACCTGATCTTCTTGAGCAGTACCTAGTTGAATTTCCTGCAACACATAATAATGAGGATCTCCTTCAGCAAACTTTTGATCACATGCCGATAACATACTGGTGATTCCCATAACTGATAATACAAAAGCTAACTTATTTAATTTTTTCAACATTTTAAAGCCTCCTTCATTATTCTCTATGTTACACTATCTTCAAGTGAATAATGAAAAAACTGTATAAATACACTTAAAAGAAAAGGTGATTAATAGATGATCGGCCCGACCTTAAAACAAATTAGAAAAAATAAAAATATACCGATTAAGGTTATTTGCGATGGCATAATGGATCCAGGAAACTACTGGCGACTCGAAAACGGTCAAATTGAGACTTCTTTTTCTACGATTTTAAAGTTATTAGAGCGGACGAATACATCACTTGAGGAATTTGCTGAAGAATTAAATCTGGATGATAACCTCTATCAATCGCATCAAGCGGATCTTATTTATTTTTTTAAGAATAAAGATACAGCCAACCTCAAATCTTTAAAAGAAAAAATTACGAGTGATTTAGAAGACAACTATACTTTGAAACTTGCTCATTTACTGTGTTTAACAGATCTTTACATTGCTAAAATTGATAACACTTGGGATGATGCAGAAAGCAAATCAATCCTCAAAAATTATTTAGCGAATTGCAGAAATTGGAATACCTATGAGCTCGCTTTACTAAACAACGTACTATTTATCTATGAGCTAGAAGCAAGTTTCTCCTTCTACAAAATAGCAAGTGTAAAATTCTCCGAAAAGCAAAAGGAAAAAATCATCCCACTTACTCTAAATTTTTTATCTTTATGCATCCAGCAAAAGGATAATCAACAAGTGCAGTATTTACTCTCTGTATTAAACACCATTGAGTTGGACGAAAAAAGCACTTATGAATACATAACACGCAAATGGGGAGTGGCGATTGCTCAATATTATCTTTTAGGTGATGCAGACTACTTATTGCAAGCTGAAAAAATTGTTGAGCTATTTTCCTACATCGGTATGGACGATACCTTTAACCTATATCGATCCTGGACAAATAGTTACAAGAAAATAATTTGATGTAAAAAAGGACACACACTGAGTTCAAACTTAGTGTGTGTTTGGCCTATATTGAAATCTCTAGGACCCCGCTCAAAGCTCTGTATTCATTTCCTGCTTCATCAACAAAGATTCCATTGGCAACTTGTGTAAATTCAATCGGAATTTCAGTTGCATTTACTGATTGAACGACGAGGGTTAATACATTAGCTGAAAATGATTGCTGAATTACTTTTAATACCACTGTATCAACCTCAAAATCCGAATTCTCAGAAATAAGTGTACCCTCAATTTCATTTGGTGAAAGACCTTCTTTTGGCAACACTTGTGTAATTTCTACTTCTCCTTCAGTCACCGCAAAAAGTAATGGCAGACTACTTGTTTCCTCATCTGTCGGAGATAGATTTACTAGCATGAATCTCTCTTCAAAAAAACTCGCACCTAATGGACGATTTAATTTTTCTTGAGTTGATCGCTTCTTCAACCTTGGCAGCTGCGCTTCAACCATTTCTTCCCTTGTAAATTCATTGGCTTCAACATTTTCTTGTAAAACAACGGGTTCTTCTGCTTTTTCCTCACTTGCACAAGCGGTTAGTGACAATAAGACGACCACACTAAATAATAACTTCATTATTCGACACCCCTCCGTATAATGTTTCACATGCTTCTACACAGAGTACCATGAAAATAGGCATTTTAGCTAGATTTGTCACATTTAATTGTTTTAAATTACGCTACTTTTTTAATTTTCCGACCTTTCCCATAAATTGAAAAAATTAGCATACCAAGAACTGCATTAAGCACTATCGCCCCACCGGGTTTGATATCATAGTAATATGAGATAGTCACACCGGACATCATGTAAATAACACCTAAAACAATTGATAGAATATACGTTTGCTTATAACTGCGGCTCACGATTAATGCTGTCGCCACCGGCAAGACAAGTAGCGAGGTAACTAACAACGCACCGATTATTTTAGCAGCCAATGCAATCGTTATGGCTGAAAGCACTGTAAATATCCCATTCACTATATTGATATTTACCCCTGCTAACCGCGCTAAATTGGGGTTAATCGCAATATCAAGCAATGCCCCATAATAAACAAAACTTGCCGCGACAACTAAGACAAAAATTACCGCAACAATTACTACATCTGAAGGTGATACTGAGGCAACACTCCCAAATAAATATGATTCAAATGTATTGCCTCCGGGTGCAATATCTGATAAAACAGCCGCTATACCTAAGCCAATACTAACCACAATTGCCGTTGCCATGTCCCCATATTCGGGCAGGTGTTTTCTAATTCCTTCAATCATAAAGGCACCAATAATACTTGCAAAAACAGCTCCAAGTAGTGGATCAAAGGCAAAAATTAACCCCGCACCCACTCCTGCCAATGAGACATGAGATAAAGCATCCCCAATCATTGAGGTTTTACGATTTACCATGACTATTCCAATAAGTGGGATCATGATCGCAATCATAAAGGAAACAAGGAGAGTTCTTTGCATGAAATAAAATTCTAACATCTTTTCAGCTCCCCGTTATTAATTCGATAAATATGATTTAACTCCATATTTTCTTTGGCCCATTCAATTTCATGCGTCACTAACAAAATAGTTAATTTATTCTTTTCATTTAATTCTTGAATAAGTTCCGCAAATCTTTTTTTACTCTCGTCATCAACACCGGAAGTTGGCTCGTCTAAAATTAAGATTTCCGGATTGTTTATCATCGCTCTTGAAATAAGCACCCGCTGTTGCAAACCACCCGAAAGCTCATTGAAAGGAACGTGAATGTATTGACTGAGCCCCATCTCAGTAAGAAGTTTTTTGGCTCTTTGCTTATGGCGTTTTCTAGGTATTTTAATTATTCCAAAATCAGTATAAAGATTCAATACAACTAGCTCCAAGCAAGTGAGTGGAAAGGCAACCTTATCCATCACATTTCCCTGAGGGACATAGCCAATGTGCTGAAAGCTTTTTAAATCTTTCAACTCCTGACCAGCTAGTTTGATCGTTCCTTCTTGTGGAAGCAGTTCACCTAAAATTAATCGCATCAGTGTCGATTTACCGCTCCCATTTCCACCGGTGATTGCAACCATCTCACCCTTCTCAATACTTAAATTCAATCCATCAAGTACTTTATCTTCTGTATAGCCAAAACTAAGATTTTCTACTAATATACTTTTCATCTACTAACGCCTCAAACTCTCATAAATATTTTCGAAGTTCAATCGCATAAAATCGATGTAACTGTCTCCAGCTCTTTTTTGTTCTCGGGAAACATATTCCATCGAAATTAACGGAAGGGCTTGCCCCTCTATTTCACCGGCGATTGTTTCAGCACTTTGTTTTTCTAAACCCAATTCATAAAAAATTGTTTCGACATCGTTTCTCCTAGCAAAGTAAATAGCCTCTCTGATACTTTTCAAACTTGGTGCTTCAGTACTCGTGAGTTCCTGCAGGGGATATTGAACCAAATCAAAATCTTTTGCTAAATACGCAAATGCATAGTGAGTCACGACAAACTCTCTAAATTCAAGTTCTTTAAATTTATCTCGATACTCAAAATCCAGCTCAGTTAGTTCACCAACATACTTTGATGAATTCCTTCGATAGAGCCGTTCATGTTGAGGATAAAGGGATGTTAGTTCGTATTCGATATCATTCACATATCTTTTGGCGTTTCTGATGGATAGCCATGAATGGGGATCAAAGGTTACTTTATCCATTCCTGTAGTAGAACCCTCGAGTAAAACCTCTTCATTTAAATCTTTGCTATCGCGATCGAGTAATTTGTAACTAAGCATCGTATCTGACAGCCGATCGGAATAA
>CAYROB010000008.1:6964-8460 GCA_964425775.1 uncultured Carnobacteriaceae bacterium | reverse complement strand
CTCCCGTATTCATGACCCATTTGGACTTCATAAACTTTTCCACTCTCTACCTCAAAGATTTCATTTTGCTTGACTAACGCATCACTTTCGACTTGCATCAGCTCTTTACCCTTTTTAATGAGGTCTTCGACCGAAAGATCCTCTGTGTTTTTATAAAAAACTATTCGTACCCTCTCTTCATGCGTGTGCCCAAATTCGATTGGATAACTATTTTTCGAATAATCGTGAGTAGCCATATATTGAAAGTCACCTAAAGCAGCCGCGCCTGTGTAAGTAATTAGGTTAATCCCATCAGACAAGGTTAAGATTTTCAAGTCAGGTAAAGCTTCTTCAATCTGACCCACCCATTTCTCCATATTCGCACCATTCACAATTAGCAGATCGGCATCAGCAAGCTCTTTGATATTTTTAGGTGAGGGTTCCCAGAAATGGGGATCCTGTTCTTTCGGCATAAAGGTTCTCAGATCAACCGTATCGCCGGTAACGTTTTCAACTAAATCATAAATAGGATAAAAAGAGGTATAGACAATTGGTTTGTCACTTGGTTCCGTTTGTTTAGAGCAGCCCATTAGAAATAACAACAAAAATAGAGAGAGATAAATTTTAACATTCTTTTTCATATAAACCTCCGAGACAATAGTTAATCTGCTATTTCTTCATACACTTGATCAAGCGTTGTCGTTGGAGCAACCAACGTTGGATACCAATCTTCCTTTGTTAATAAGTCTTCATCCGCTGTCCCATATCTAAAATGGAAGTGAGGCATTGATTCTTCGCCATGCACATCCAACAACAATATCGCCTCGTGTATTGCCTCTTCTGTCGCAACAAATTTAAACCAAGAAAGCTTCTGCCCACCATGTTCCGTTGTTTGTTCTTCTTGGTACTCATAGGTTACAGTTTCTATTACTTCGCCACCTTCACTTTCAGGCCCATCTAAATAAATGATTTGGTCTTCTTCAATTACCATTGCTGTAAAATCAGTTAAAACTTTCTCTTGATAATTTTCTTTTGAAGCCTCCACCGTATCAGCTTCACCATCTGCTAACTCTTCAAAGGCTCCTTGAACTTCTGTTTCATCTAAATAATATGTAATACTATTCCAAGTCCCCAACCAATCTGTCAGATCGGATATGGTCTCTTCTGGATTGGACACTTCCTCCGTCACTTCTTCAGTCGTTTCAGTTGGCTCTAACTCAGCAATATCGTCGTTACTACATCCTGTAGCCAATGCTCCAATGATTATTGCTGTTAGAGCTGTATAGAAAACACTTTTTGTTTTTTTCATTTTAAAATCCCTTCCATTCTATTTCTGTTTGCCGCATCTTTTCTTTATACTTATACTGGCATTCAAAAGTTATTGACATATGTCAATAACAGTATATGATAAATGATAATAATCTTCCAATTTAAACTGAAATACATTATCATTAATAATAGAAGAGGTGAAAAGTATGGCAAGACCAGTAAAGGATCGAAATGTGTGTACTCTACCT
>CAYROB010000008.1:0-6936 GCA_964425775.1 uncultured Carnobacteriaceae bacterium | reverse complement strand
GTTGAGATAACAGATGATCAGATGATAACGATGCATCTTGATGAATACGAAACAATCCGATTGATTGATCTTGAAGGTCTGACCCAAGCTGAGTGCGCAAAGCAAATGAATGTGGCCCGGACCACTGTCCAGGGTATTTATAGTAGCGCCCGTGTGAAACTCGCAGAATCCTTAGTACTGAATAAAGCGTTAATTATTGAAGGTGGCGACTACCAATTATGTGATCAATTAGATGCAGCATGTAGTGGTGGCTGTCAGTATCTAATCGAATAAGAAAAAAGGATTCTCATCTGTTAAACATACAGACAAGAATCCTTTATTTTTTACTTTTGGCGTTCTTTGATCGCTTTCATTACAAGTGGTAAATAATTCGGTAGATCAGGTGGTCTTTTTCCAGAGATGAGGTTTCCATCTGCAATCGCTGATTCATTGACCCATTCAGCACCAGCATGCATCATATCATGTTTGATTCCTGGAGTACTCGTGACTGTTCGGCCTTTTAATATATCTGCTGATGATAAGACCCAACCAGCATGACAAATGATTCCGATTACTCGATCATTCTCATCCATATATTTAACAAAGTCTAGAACTGAATCCAGTCTTCTTAAATAGTCTGGAGCCCATCCTCCTGGAATAAGTAATGCATCATATTGGCTGATTTCTACTTCATCAAAAGCTATATCACTTTCAACTGAAAGCCCATATTTTCCAATATATTCATGGTCCGACTTTTCACCGGCGATATTCACTTCCGCACCTGCTTCTCTTAATCGAAGGATCGGATACCATAACTCTAGATCATCAAAGTCTGGACTAACAATTGTTAAAACTTTCGTATTTTTTAAATCCATTTTATACTACCTCCTTCCTATTTAACATAACAAGAAGCATAAAGAATGTACAAAGATATGATTGAGAATTAAACTCTACAGGCAAATATCAACTATTCGTTAATTGATTGTACTTTCATGCACTAAATGAATATTTTTATATAATGGAGGTTATAAGTGTGGTAACATCAGTAAGAGGTGATAACTGTGTACAAGAACTTTGATTCAAGTAATCGTAAAATAGAAATAACTGAGAAACATACGGATACGATTAAACATGAGATTCAAAAAATTAATTACAAGCGAATTAAAATTTTTAGTTATGTTGTATTCCTCTTTGAATTGCTGCTAATTGTGTTTTACGATGTTCCTCGTATTCTTGAAAATAGCAATCAATTAATTTATAAAATTTATTTTAGTTTACATTTATCAATGCTCCTGACGAGTCTTGTTTCTCTGTTTATCTTACATAGCAAAGAGAAAAATCCTGAAAAGGGGCTGTCTGAATATTTCGAAGCAATCATCGTTTTCCTTTTTATGATGGCTATGGCCACAGTCGGTTTTTTAGATTTGGTTCGATCGGACCAAATTATCTCATATATCTCAATGCTTACTCTGTCCGGTATTACGGTTTTAATTAAACCACCTCGAAACTATCTCGTTTATTCGATTCCGCACAGCCTATTTTTAGGCTTATCTTTTTATTTTATCGAGGATCGTAGTTTTTTCATGGGCAATTTAATCAATACCACGATGTATTTTGTCTGCATCCTTATTCTATCAAAAATTGTTTATGAGAATCAGTTTAGTCATATTATCAAAAACATCGCACTCATGGAAGCCAACCAAGAATTAGCATATCTATCTAATCATGATTCCTTAACTAAGATAGCAAACAGAAGATATTTTGAAAAGAAAGTGGAAGAAAAACATTTAAATAATAAGAACAATCAATCTGTCCTAACAATGATTGATTTAGATTATTTTAAAAAAGTAAATGACCAATATGGCCATACTGTTGGCGATATTGTCTTGGAAGAAGTGGCCGCAATAATGAAGGCCAACATACGCGAACATGATCTTTTAGCTCGATGGGGTGGTGAAGAATTTATTGTTTTACTCACTGATAGCTCCTTGCAGCAAGCGAAACAGATTGTTGAACGGATGAGAAAAGCAATCGCAAATGAAAATATATTAGTTAATGGAAATAAGATTTCTATTACCGCAAGTTTTGGCATGTGTGAATTTAAAAGTAAAACAGATGCAGATATCATCCAATCCTATAAGAAAGCGGATGATCTTCTATACTTAGCTAAAGCGAACGGCCGAAATCGAATAGAAATCGGATAATTTTAGCCATGTACATATACGTAAAAACACCTATCGTCGTAAAAAACGATAGGTGTTTTTGAATTATACGGTAACTGACAAGTAACTTCCTTTTCCAGATATTTTAAGATTCTGACTACCAGCATCAATGAATGCTGATTCACCTTTTTCTAACACAAGGACTTGATTATCTGCTTCAATACTAATTAAACCTTCGATTATGATGACTGCTTCAAAACTTTCTTCAGATACATCATGCGTGAAAGCTCCGCTTACATCGACCTTGCTTGTCGTAAAGTATTCACACGTTGCTAAGAGCTGTTTCGTGTGATTTTCATGTGCTTCTACTTCACCTGCTGCTTTAAAGTCTGTGTTTAGTGGAGTTAATGTAGAAACATCTAAGGCTTTTTCAACATGCAAGTCTCTTAAATTGCCCTCCGCATCTTTTCGGTGATAATCATAGACTCGATACGTTGTATTTGAATTTTGTTGAACTTCACAAAGCACAATTCCACGTCCAATCGCATGGATTGTTCCGGCTTCTACAAAAATCACATCGCCCTTTTCAACTTCCACATGATTCAATTTGTCTAAAACAGTTTGATTATTAATTGACGCTTCAAATTCATCCTTAGTGATAGCCTCTTTTGTTCCATAGTATATTTTTGCTTCCGGTTCAGCTTCCAAGATATACCACATTTCGGTTTTACCGTACTCATTTTCATGCTTCAATCCATATTCATCATCTGGGTGAACTTGAATCGATAACTCCTCTAGCGCATCAATGAATTTCACTAACACTGGAAAACGATCAAATGCTTGTCCATTTGTACCTAAAGGCTGATTCTCTTTTTCTTTTAGATATTCTTCTAAGGTTAACCCATCGTACGTGCCACCCAAAATATAACTTGGCCCGTCTGCGTGTGTTGAAACTTCCCAACTCTCCGCTAAAGGTTTCAAATCTGTTTCTTTCCCATAATTTTCTTTTAACTTTTGACCACCCCATAGGTAATCTTTAAAAGATGGTCTTAATTTGTTAACTGACATATTCTATCTTCTCCTTTATTAAATTGAATGATAATGACTCAAATCTTGCATAATTTCCAACTGTGTTTTTCTTGCTAAGAGCTTGTCCAACCGCTCTTTATCTTCTGTCAATTCATGTAGCACAGAAAATATCTTTTTAGTTTCTGTAAGTCCCAGATCTTCTTTATGCAGAGCAAGTAATAAGATTAACTGTGCTTTACCGTCCCCCCATTCAATTGGTTCCTTTAAACTCGCAATGTAAATTCCACTTTGCATCACATATTTTGCGTTGCCATGCGGAAGTGCTACAAGTGGAGCAATTAAAGTGCTTGAGCTTTCTTCTCTTTCAAAGACTGTGTTTTTATAGTGATGATTAATATAGCCTTTCTTCTCCAACTGTTCGCACATAAACGACAAACAGGCTTCCTTGCTTGCTACATCGAGTTGTGGCTCGATGAGAAAAGTATTTGTATATTTATGAATATCAAACTCTTCTCTTTGCTTTTTTTCTTGTCTTTTCTCAAAAAACCCCTGCATTATCTTGACGTCTGCACCGTCCATCATTGGTGAGATGACAATGTGCGGAACCTCTAATGCATCAATCTCTTTGGTTGAAATAATCAAATCAATTGAATTGGTGAAAAGATAAGTTTTCAGCTCTTCATAATTAACCAAATCAACTATATTTAACTCCGGAAAACGGCGACTAATTTTGGCTTCTAAAAATGAAGAGACCCCAATTCCATAATCACAAGTAATTACTACATTGTATTCTTTTTCTTCTTCCTTTATCCGCTCAAGTGCAGCTTTAAAGTGAATGGTAAGATAGGCGACTTCTTCTTCCGGAAAACTCATTCCATAGCTTTCTGCATAATCCTCTAAGATGAATTGGATAATCAAAAATAAATGCGCATATGCATATTTTATTTCTTCAAGCAATGGATTACTAATGTGAAAATCACTGATAACCCGCAATATTGCCGATTCTAGATGTGCTGTCAAGTTTCTTTTTAAGATTAAATCATCAGTTAAATCAACATTCAGAATTTCACTTACATTTCGATTCAATAGCTCAATAACCTCTTCAACTGTTTCCGCAATCTTTTCTCGTGAATCCGTCGTTGCTCGATTTTGATTAATCTCTAAACTTGCAATGTGCAAGCCAAGATACCCAATTTCATCTTCAGGAAAAGTAAGGCCCAGTTGCTGACTTAATTGATTCGTTATTCTTTGACTCTTACTATAAGCATCTGTATCAGAAATAATTGATTTTTCTTCTTCTGTAAGTTGTAGCGTTGATTTCTTCTTGATACGCTCGATCATAAACAACAGATGAATAACAATTGTACTTAGCGAACTGGCATCCGTGCTGTCTAATAAGTTTGAATCCACCTTACCAACTATTTCGTTGATTTTTTGAATGTCACCTTGCTTAAAAAACTTCGATAGGTAAAGTTCTTCGCTTTGATTCGCTTGACTTTGCTTCATTACTTGCGCTAACATCTTGCGTTTCTTTCGCTCATCTCCAGCAACCTGAATCCCAATTCGCGGTTCAATCATCAAGTCCAGCTGATGAGAACTAAGCCATCTACGAATTATTTCTAAGTCCTCTCGAATAGCCGTTTTTGATTCATAAAATTGATCTGCTAATTCATCAATAGTCGTTGATTCTTGGCTCATTAATAAATTGAAAAGGATTTTATTTTGACGGATATCTTTTTCACGTGCATATTCACTTTGGTATTCGTTCATCAACTGTAACAAGTTCTGTCGCTCTAAGTCACCGGCTTCCAAATACGTACCGACACCTGGTTGTCGCATTAAACGTACTTTCGATTGACTATTTACTTCGATCCATCGCTCAACTGTTTTTAAATCATTGCGCACTGTTCGTTCAGAGCAACTCAACTTTTTGGCTAAGTGTTTAATGTTTAGTGGTGTTTGTGTTTCTAATAATTCAATAGTAATTAATTCTTGTCTTTCTCTCATAAGCACTACCCTCAATCTTAAAATAAAACTCCAGCTTATATTTTACCATAAACTGGAGTATTTACTATTATTGAACTGTATCTAACAGATTTAGGACTTCTTCTTCTGTATTTACTTCCAACAAACTGCTTCTAAAGTCATCATCCATCAGTTTACGAGATAGCATTTGTAAAATCTTTAAGTGCATATCCCCTTTTTGATGCGTTGGTACAGCAATCATAAAGATTAAATGAACAGGCTCGCCATCTAGGCTATCCCAGTCTAATCCTTGATTTGATCGCGCAAAAACAACACTTGCTTCTTTTACTGCATCGCTTTTTCCATGTGGAATTGCAACGCCCATACCAATACCTGTTGTTCCCTCAAGTTCTCGATTGGTAATAGCGGTTTTAAATACGTCTGCAGAAGAAAGCTTGTTTTCTGCATAAAAATTATTTACCATCGTATCAATTGCTTCGTCTTTTGTTGATGCATTTAAATCCAAAATGATTTGATTTTCGTTTAAAATATCGGTTAATTTATTAATTTCCACTTCTGTTTTTACTGATTCATTACTCGTTGGTACTTGGCCTACAGGTCCTGCAAGTACAGGTTCTTCAATCTCTTTTTTCAATAATTGAAGCATGACTAACGTTACGCCAACACCAACAATTGTTGCAACAAAGAACATGAGCACATTATCAACTGCTCCTAAGACAGCAACAATTGGCCCACCGTGTGCTACACTGTCTGTTACATTCGCTAACATGGCCACGACACTACCAGCCATTGAACCAACAACAATACTTGGGATAACACGTAATGGATCGGCTGTTGCAAATGGAATCGCTCCTTCGGTAATTCCAAAGAGTCCCATAGTAAAGGATGCTTTTCCTGTTTCTCTCTCGGCAACTGTAAATTTGTTCTTCATAACAAATGGTGCAAGTCCCATGGCAATTGGTGGAATTGCAATCGCTACTGCAATTGGTCCCATAATTGAATAGTTTCCTTGTTCAATCAGCCCTGCTCCAAATAGGAAGGCTACTTTGTTGAAAGGTCCACCCATATCAACAGCAATCATTGCTCCTAGGATCATTGCAAGAATTACTTCACTTCCACCTTGTAGAGTAAGCAAAAAGTCAGTCATCGCAGTGAATAGTGCTGTTACTGGTGCACCAATCACGTTAATAAAAATAAGTCCTACTGCTAATGATGAAATGATTGGAATAATAATAATCGGCATAATTGACTGAACAGCTTTCGGAACTTTTATATTTTTTAATCCTAAGGCAATAAAACCTGCTAAGAAACCAGTAATGATTCCTCCGATAAATCCAGCGTTTGCCTCACTACCATATAAAGCACCATTTGCTGCGATCATTCCACCAACAAATCCGGGAACTAATCCTGGACGGTCAGCGATACTTTGTGCTATAAAAGCTGATAAAATTGGAATCATTAAGCCCATCGCTGTCCCACCAATTGTTAGCACTGTTGCCCAAAAGCTGTCATCTGGAACAACTAACCCTTGTGCAGTTGGTTCTCCACCTAGTGACAAAGAAATCGCTATTAATAATCCACCGGTTACGACAAACGGAACCATGTGTGATACTCCAGCCATTATACTTCTATAGATTAATTGACCAATTCCACCTTCAGATGAACCTGATGTTTCAGCTTCTCCTACAACCCCTTCTAAAACAGGTGCATCATGAGCTAAAACTTGATTAATTAATTCTTCTGGCCGTTGAATTCCTTGTTGTACACCAACTTGTAACAC
>CAYROB010000007.1:7086-14579 GCA_964425775.1 uncultured Carnobacteriaceae bacterium | reverse complement strand
AGGTGGAAAAGGAATTAATGTTTCAAGAGTATTAAATAATTTGGGTTATCAGAGTACAGCACTTGGTTTTATGGGAGGCTTTACAGGGAGTTTCGTAAAAAGTGAATTAGAAGCTGAGGAAATAGCAACAGATTTTATTGAAATTGAAGAGCCGACACGGATTAACATCAAGTTGAAAACAGCTCATGAAACAGAAGTGAATAGTCAGGGGCCTTCGATTGATGCAGAGTCAGCGCAAGCCTTGTTAGATCAGGTAGGATCGCTTGAAGCAGGGGACTTGGTTGTGATCGCGGGAAGTAAAGCGAGAAACTTGCCTGAAGATTATTACCAGCAAATCATTCAAGCAATCAAAGAAGCAGGTGCAGATTTTGTTATTGACACGACAGGTCAAGAATTACGAGATGCACTGGTAAACAATCCCTTCTTAGTGAAACCAAATGATGTTGAATTGGCAGAATTATATGGTGTCACATTAAGTACGGAAGCAGATTACGTCCAATATGGAAAGCAGTTAATTGAGGAAGGCGCACGTTTTGCAATTGTTTCACTTGGTGGTGCCGGTGCGATTTTGTTTTCAAAAGAAGGGATTTATCGTGGAATTTCACCGAAGGGTACAGTGAAAAACACAGTAGGCGCAGGTGACTCAATGGTTGCAGGCTTTGTGGGAACTTATCAAGAAACAAAAGATCCTTTAGAAGCTTTTAAGATTGCCCTAGCAAGTGGAAGTGCAACAGCCTTTACTGAAGATTTAGCAAGCGGTCAAGAAATAAAAGATTTAGTAGCTGAAATTAAAATAACCAAAATTGGAAAGGATGAATAAAATGAAGATAGAAGATGTAATGTTTAAAGACCTCATGATTATGGATCTAGAGGCAAAGACAAAAGAAGACGCTATTGATGAAATGATTAGTAAATTAGATGAGCATAATATAGTTGATGATGCGGCTGTCTTTAAAGAAGGAATTATGCAAAGAGAAGCGCAAACTTCAACAGGTTTAGGTGATGGTGTCGCGATGCCTCACTCGAAAAATAGTGCGGTTCAAAAGCCAGCTGTTCTTTTCGCCAAGAGTAAAAGTGGAGTGGACTTTGAAGCTTTAGATGGGGAACCAGTATATTTGTTCTTTATGATTGCTGCTCCAGAAGGTGAGAATGACTTACACTTACAAGTACTTGCAACTTTAGCACGTTCTTTAGTTGATGCAAGTTTTGTAGAGGGTTTGAAAGCAGCTGAAAGTCCAGAGAAAATATTGGCATTATTTAATCAAAAAGAAGCTGAATTAAATCCAGAGCCAACGGTAGAAGCGGATACAGAAGTTGTTGCAGACACAGTTGAAGAAGTGCCATTTATTGTTGCGGTAACAGCTTGTCCAACCGGTATTGCGCACACGTATATGGCTGAAGAAGCCTTAAAAGAAACAGCTGAAAGACTCGGCGTAGAAATCCGTGTTGAAACGAATGGTTCAAGTGGAGTAGGCAACCGACTAACTCCAGCCGAAATTAGTAGAGCAGCTGGTGTTATTGTCGCGGCTGATACAAACGTTGAAACAAATCGTTTCGATGGCAAGAAAGTCATTCAGCGTCCAGTAAGCGATGGAATTAATAAGAGTGAAGAATTAATTAGTCGAATCATTGAAGGAAATGCACCGATTTTTCATGCGGATCAAACAGATTTCCAGGCGACTGAGTCGGATGAAGAACAATCCATTTGGAGTCGAACGTATAAAGATTTAATGAATGGTGTTTCTCACATGTTACCATTTGTTGTTGGTGGGGGAATTTTAATTGCGATTTCTTTCTTGTTTGAAAGTTTATTAGGATCAGAAAGTATTTGGTTCACTTCGTTAAATGAAATCGGGAGTGCATCCTTTAATTTCTTAATTCCGATTTTAGCCGGATATATTGCCATGAGTATTGCTGATCGTCCAGGATTATTACCAGGTATGGCCGGTGGATTGCTCGCGGTAAATAGTAATGCTGGTTTCTTAGGTGGACTTGTTGCCGGTTTCGTAGCTGGTTACGTTATGATTATGATTCGTAAATCATTAAAATCTTTACCAAAATCCTTAGAAGGGTTGAAAACCATTCTACTATTCCCAGTTCTAGGCTTGCTCGTAACGGGACTATTAATGTACTTTATTGTTGGGCCGGTATTTGCAACAATAAATAACAGTATGTTGAGCTTTTTAGAAAATATTGGAACAGCGAATGCGGTCGTTCTAGGAGCCTTATTAGGTGGTATGATGGCCTTTGATATGGGAGGTCCATTAAACAAAGCGGCTTATGCCTTCTCAATTGGTATTTATACAGATACGGGAGATGGAAGTTTAATGGCGGCGGTTATGGCCGGAGGAATGATTCCACCATTAGCCATTGCCTTGGCAGCCAAGTTTTTTCCAAACAAGTTTAGTGAGATGGAAAGACAAACATTCTTGTCCAACTTAATTATGGGTGCATCATTTATTACTGAAGGAGCAATTCCTTTTGCGGCATCTGATCCATTCCGAGTCATCGGGTCATCAGTTGTTGGTGCAGCTGTTGCGGGTGGATTAACTCAGTTATGGAATGTATCGATTCCAGCGCCACACGGAGGGATATTCGTAGTGCCACTTTCGAACCATCCAGTCATGTTCATCTTGGCTCTTCTAATTGGAACAGTCATTTCTGGAGTCATTCTAGGTTTATGGCGACCAAAAGTTGAAACAGTTGAAGTTGGAAATTAATTATTTGATGAAATAGAATAAAGGTTAAAGAACTGTCACTTATCTTTTATAGATAAGCGGCAGTTTTTTGTTTCTCACTGGAAAATTATCCATGGTATAATGAAGGGTAGAGAACTTTGCTTCAAGATAGAAGTATTGTTAAAATATGCAGGAGAAAATTAGAAGAGGTGCTTGATGAGAATTTTATTTATTGGCGATGTGGCAGGGAAAGTCGGGCAAAAAATGGTGAAAGATCATTTGCCGGGCTTACGTCAGCGTTATAAACCCCAAGTGGTGATTGTGAATGGCGAAAATGCAGCGGATGGCCGGGGGATTACTGAAAAAATATATAAAGATTTTATGGCACAAGGAGTAGACTGTGTGACCATGGGGAATCATACATGGGATAATTATGAAATTTATGACTTTATCGATGAAACGGATCGGTTAATCCGTCCTGCAAACTATCCAAATAGTGAGCGCGTCCCTGGTCGCGGCATTACGTATATCAACATAAATAATCAAAAGCTAGCGGTCATCAATTTATTCGGGCGCATCTTTATGGGCGAATATGAAGATCCGTTTCGTGTCGGTGATGAATTAGTCGCCGAAGCACGAAAACATACGAATCATATCTTTATCGATTTTCACGCAGAAGTAACGAGCGAAAAACAAGCACTTGGTTTGTACTTTGATGGAAGAGTCTCAGGAGTCGTTGGCACACATACACATGTACAAACAAATGACGCTCGGGTCTTACCAAAAGGAACAGCTTACTTGACTGATGCAGGCATGACTGGCTTTTATGATGGCGTCTTAGGAATGGAACAAGGGCCAATTCTTGAAAGATTTCTGACACAACTACCACAACGCTTTAAAACCCCTGATACAGGTGTCGGGCAATTAAATGCTTGTTTGATTGAAACTAATGACAGTACCGGTTTAGCGACAAAAATACAGACGATTCGAATTGATAGCGACACATTATTTATGGGTTAAATTAAGAAGTTCAAGTGTAAATGGCAAATGAAATGATTGATAGAGGAGTGGGAGTTTTGCCTCAAAAAACGAAGCACACACCAATGATGAAACAATATTTTGAAATTAAAGATGAATATCCAGAAGAATTTTTATTTTTTAGATTAGGGGACTTTTATGAGTTATTCTATGAAGATGCAGTAAAAGCCTCGCAATTATTAGAAATCACTTTAACGAGTCGGAACAAAAATGCCGAGAATCCAATCCCCATGGCGGGTGTTCCACATCACTCAGCACAAGGGTATATTGACCGTTTAATCGAATTAGGCTATAAGGTCGCGCTTTGTGAACAGGTTGAGGATCCAAAAGAAGCAGTTGGTATGGTTAAACGTGAAGTGGTCCAAGTGATTACCCCTGGAACCGTGATGCAAGGGGATGTAGTGAACGAGAAAGAGAATAACTATTTAGCCGCTATTTTAGAAAAAGATGACCAGTTTGGTTTATCCTATGTGGATTTAACAACGGGTGAATTGCGCGCAACGAAACTTGTTTCTAAAGCTGAAGTCTTTAGTGAGATTTCTGGCTTAGAAGTGAAGGAAGTCTTATTTTTCGAAGGAGAAAGTACTGCCTTACGTGCAGAATTGGAACGTTATTTTGGAACAATCTTTTCTTATTTAAAGAAAGATGACCAACCAATGAAGCAAGTAATTTTTGACCGGGTAACCGCCAACGTAGCGGATGGCTTATTACTTGAAACCTTAGCCTTGCTCCTTCACTATTTAGCTAAAACGCAAATGCGCAGTTTGGATCATTTACAGGAAGCTAAATCTTATGACACATCGCATTATTTAATGCTAACCAGTGAAGTGCGACGAAACTTGGAACTAACCAATTCTTTACGTGATCGAACAAGAAAAGGAACCTTACTTTGGGTATTAGATAAAACCAAAACAGCTATGGGTGGACGTTTGTTAAAGACTTGGTTGGACAAACCGTTAGTTCATCCAATTGCTATTAAAAAGCGCCAAGATTTAGTGGAGAATATGCTGAATCATTTCTTT
The DNA here is from genome assembly GCA_964425775.1 of uncultured Carnobacteriaceae bacterium. GTDB lineage: Bacteria > Bacillota > Bacilli > Lactobacillales > Carnobacteriaceae_A > Atopostipes. The sequence continues at coordinate 9,841 of CAYROB010000007.1, read as the reverse complement.
GAACGGACGGATTTAAATGAAGTGTTAACGCGTGTGTATGATTTAGAGCGTCTGGCTGGAAGAATTGCTTATGGAACGGTGAATGCACGTGATTTGATACAGTTAAAACGATCGCTTCAGCAAGTACCGATGTTAATTGATATTCTTTCAATGATGAATGTGGATAATACATGGGATGAAATTTTAACAGATATTGACCCTGTTTCGGAAGTAACGGAATTAATTGAACGAGCGATTGAAGAAGAACCACCAATTTTGATTTCTGAAGGAGAAATCATTAAAGATGGCTTTGATGCACAATTAGATCAGTATCGTGATGCAATGACAAACGGGAAACAGTGGTTGGCTGAATTAGAAGCAAAAGAGCGTAAAGCCACAGGAATTGGCAACTTGAAAATAGGTTTCAACAAAGTCTTTGGTTACTATATTGAAATCACGCGCGCGAACTTAGATAAGGTAGAAGAAGGACGCTATGAACGTAAGCAAACATTGGCTAACTCGGAACGTTATATCACACCAGAATTAAAAGAAATGGAAGCCACGATTTTAGAAGCAGAAGAAAAGTCACAAGCTTTGGAACATAAGTTGTTTCTAGAAGTCCGCGAAGAAGTTAAAAAAGAAATTAAACGACTGCAAAAACTAGCGCATTTAATTGCACAAATTGATGTGTTGCAGAGTTTTGCACAGGTGAGTGAAGACAATCATTATACACGTCCGGCTTTCCATGAGGATTCAAGGGATGTTCGCATTGTCGAAGGACGACACCCCGTCGTTGAGCATGTAATGGAAGATCAAGAGTATGTACCAAACGATGTGTATCTAGAAGATGATATTGATATCTTACTCATTACGGGACCAAATATGTCGGGTAAAAGTACGTATATGCGTCAGGTCGCCTTAATTATTATTATGGCGCAGATGGGCTGTTTCGTGCCGGCAACAAAAGTGTCTTTACCTATTTTTGACCAAATATTTGCGCGAATTGGGGCAATGGATGATTTAATCTCTGGCCAAAGTACGTTTATGGTTGAAATGACTGAAACAAATGAGGCAATTGCTAATGCAACACCGAATAGCTTACTTTTATTTGATGAAATTGGACGGGGAACGGCAACATATGATGGGATGGCTTTAGCAGAAGCGGTTATTGAATATGTACATGAAAAAGTTGGCGCAAAAACCTTGTTCTCAACACATTATCATGAGTTGACAGCATTGGAAGGATGCTTAGCAGGTCTGCAGAACATCCACGTTGGTGCAGTTGAAGAAGATGGTGATTTAGTCTTCTTACACAAAGTGACGCCAGGATCAGCTGATCGAAGCTATGGAATTCAAGTGGCGAAATTGGCAGGACTGCCGACTAGTTTATTGAAACGAGCAGCGACGATTTTGCAAGAGTTAGAAAAGAAGAATAGCGAATCTGAAATTGTGAGTGGACCGATTGGAGCAACAGAAGAAGTTGAAGTTGAAGTAAAGCATGAAGTGGGAGAACCAACGAATGATTCAGATCAGTTGAGTCTATTTAACGGTGCTTGGTCCAAAGAAGAAGAACAAGTGTTGGCCGACATTAAAAAGATCGACGTAATGAATCTAACACCACTACAAGCCATGAAAATTTTAAATAAACTACAAAATCAGTTACAGCATACAGAGAATTAATATATCGACCAGGAAACTGCAAGGAGGCAAGAGTCTATGTCAAATATTCAAGTGTTATCTGAAACGCTAGCCAACCAAATTGCAGCGGGAGAAGTTGTTGAACGACCGGCATCTGTTGTGAAAGAATTAGTTGAAAATGCGATTGATGCAGGTAGTACGAAAATAAAAATTGAAATCGAAGAAGCCGGTTTAAATAAAATTATCATTACGGATAATGGAGTAGGTATTGCGAGGGATGAGGTGGAGCGTGCTTTTGAAAGGCATGCGACAAGTAAACTTTATACACCAGATGAGCTCTTTCGCATTCGGACCCTCGGTTTTCGGGGCGAGGCCTTACCAAGTGTCGCTTCCGTTTCGGAATTAACGATTGAAACAGCTCAAGAAGGAGAAGCCGGCAAGCGCCTGAAAATTAAAGGTGGCGAAGTAGTCGAAAATACAAGTGCTCAAGCAAGAAGGGGCACGATGATTAAAGTCGAGCAGTTATTTTACAATACGCCGGCACGCTTGAAACACATTCGCTCCTTACAAACAGAAATGTCGCATATCACGAATTATATTAATCGCTTTACTTTATCGAATCCAGCAATTTCCTTTGAATTTTATAATGATGGGAACCTTATTTTAAAGTCTGTTGGGAATGGCGATATTCGACAGGCAATTGCTAGTGTGTATGGAGTAAACGTTGCCCGCAAAATGCGACCAATTGAAGTGGAAGATTTTGATTTTCGCGTAAGTGGGTATACTTCCTTGCCGGAATTGACGCGCTCAAATAATTCGTATATCACACTGATTGTGAATGGCCGTTTTATTCGGAATTTCCATTTGAATCGTGCGGTAATTGATGGCTATGGTTCAACCTTAATGATCGGACGCTTTCCAATTGCGGTGATCAATATTGAAATGGACCCATTACTTTTAGATGTGAACGTCCATCCGACCAAACAGCAAGTACGGATTAGTAGTGAAACAGAATTAGGCTTACTTATTAAAAAGGCGATTCACGAACAAATGTATCAAGAAGTTCGGATTCCGGATTCAACGAATATCAATCGCGATAAAAAAGAATTAAAAGAAGAAATTGAGCAGCAGAAGTTTG
>CAYROB010000007.1:0-7076 GCA_964425775.1 uncultured Carnobacteriaceae bacterium | reverse complement strand
TGATTTTCAACGTGAAGCGAAGTATCCAAATGAACCGCAAGAACCAGGAAGACGCACGAGTACCTATGTCAGTGAGTATGTGAATGAACGAGAAGTAAGTTCATTTGCCGATCCACATGAAGAGGAGTCGACTATTTCACCACTCGAGAGTGCGAAAATTGCTGAAGAAAAGCATTATAATGAAGAAGCCGTAGAAGGATTCCCAGAGTTAGAATATATTGGGCAGATGCATGGGACTTATTTATTGACGCAAAACGAAGAAGGATTATTTGTCATTGACCAGCATGCAGCTCAAGAACGAATAAAATATGAATATTATAAAGAAGAGCTTGGAAATACTTCTGATGACATGCAGGAACTATTGGTACCAATTGTTTTGGAATATCCAACTGATGAAGTAATGACGATTACCGATAATTTAGATAAGTTAGCGGATGCAGGAATTAGCCTTGAATCTTTTGGTCAAAATAGTTTTATTGTGCGTGAACATCCAACTTGGTTTTTACCTGGACAAGAACAGAGCACCATTGAAGAAATGATTGACTTTTTCTTGGAAAAGAAAGATTTGTCAATTGGTCTCTTTCGAGAAGCAACGGCAATTATGATGAGCTGTAAACGGTCGATTAAGGCGAATCATCGCTTAAGCGATGAAGAAGCTATCTCTTTAATAAAAGAGCTCCCACAAGCCGTTAATCCCTATAATTGCCCACATGGACGTCCAACGCTCATTAAAATTACTACACGCGAACTGGAAAAAATGTTTAAACGAATTCAAGACAGCCACTAAAGAAACCATGAGCATAATGGTAGGAAAACGAGGTAACATCCTTTAAAATAAGAGTAGCCTATTGGAAAACTCTAGCTAAAGGAGTCGATTTTAATGGAAAAGGACTATTCGAAAAAAGAATTAAAAGAACGTTTAACAAAAGAACAGTATGCGGTGACGCAAGAAGATGCAACTGAAAGACCCTTTACAGGGGAATACGATGATTTTTATGAAGAGGGCATCTATGTTGATATTGTCAGTGGCGAGCCCTTATTTTCATCAAAGGATAAATACGATGCTGGATGCGGCTGGCCATCTTTTACGAAACCAATTGTCAAAAGAGGCATTGTTGAGAAACGCGATCGCTCTTTATTTATGGAACGAGTAGAAGTTCGGAGTAAAGAAGCCGATTCGCACTTAGGTCATGTGTTTACCGATGGACCGCAAGATAAAGGTGGTTTGCGCTACTGTATTAACTCGGCAGCTCTGCGCTTTATTGAAAAGTCTGATTTAGAAAAAGAAGGTTATGGTGACTATCTCGCCGAATTTGAATAAAACAAAACTTGATTATTTTGCCCTGGTCTTTTTGACTGGGGTTTTTATGTGTTATAATAACAGAGTTATTTAGGATTTTAGATAGGGGTAATTAGTAGAATGTATGAGTATATAATAGGAACGGTAAAAGAAGTGAATCCAAGTTTTTTGGTATTGGATAACAATCAAATCGGCTATCACATTTATATTGCGAATCCTTTTCGTCTGGCAAGCGAATTGAATAAGGAAGCAACGGTTTATATTTATCAAAGTGTGACCCAAGATGCGATTCGATTATATGGTTTTATCAATCGTCAAGAAAAAGAGTTGTTTTTAAAGCTAATTGGCGTTTCAGGGATTGGACCGAAAAGTGCCTTATCGATTTTAGCAGCGGAAGATCACATTGGATTAGTTCAAGCAATTGAACAAAATAATGTGAAGTATCTCCAAAATTTCCCGGGAGTCGGTAAGAAAACAGCGGCACAGATTGTTTTAGATTTACAAGGAAAGCTATCGGATCTTTCACCAGAAGTAATGGAAGCATTTGGCTCAGAAAACACCGAGCTCTTCCAGCAAAATAATCAGATTGAAGAAGCGATTGAAGCACTGACAGTCTTAGGTTACTCACAACGTGCGGTTAAGAAAATCACACCGAAACTTGAAGCCTTACAAGATGCAAGTACAGATGAATACATTCGCGAAGCGCTCAAGCATTTAATTCATTAATTAAAAAGACTCAGTGAATAAAGGAGGATAAAAATAGATGGATCAAGAACGCATTGTTTCAGGAGATCATTTGGATGAGGTAGAAATAATTGAAGAGATGACATTACGTCCACAACAACTTAAGCAATATATCGGACAAGATAAATTGAAAAAAGAATTGTCTATTTATATTGAAGCAGCACAAAATCGACAAGAAGCACTTGACCATGTCCTCTTGTATGGTCCCCCAGGATTAGGGAAGACAACGATGGCCTTGGTAATTGCGAATGAAATGGGGACAAGTATCCGAACAACGAGTGGTCCAGCCATTGAAAAAGCGGGGGACATTGTGGCCTTGTTAAATGATTTGGAACCTGGTGGGATTTTATTTATTGATGAAATCCATCGCTTGCCTCGATTTGTGGAGGAAATGCTTTATTCAGCTATGGAAGACTTTTTTATCGATATCATTATTGGCGAAGGCGACACTGCTCGTCCGGTTCATTTTCCATTACCACCATTCACCTTGATTGGTGCGACAACAAGAGCCGGGATTTTATCGGCGCCACTGAGAGATCGCTTTGGGATCATCTCGCATATGGAATACTATTCAGTAGAAAATTTAACAGAAATTGTTGAACGATCAAGTCAGGTGTTGAATGCTGATATTCAAAAAGATGGGGCCATTGAAATTGCGAAAAGATCCAGGGGAACTCCACGAATTGCGAATCGTTTGCTCAAAAGAGTACGTGACTATGCCGAAGTAAAAGCCGATGGTGTCATTAAAGGTCCGGTCGCATTTGATGCGCTAAATATGTTGAATGTCGATAAAGAAGGACTGGATTCAGTAGACCAGCGGATTCTAGAAGTGATTGTTAAATTGTATGATGGAGGTCCAGTAGGGTTAAATACCTTATCTGCAAATATAGGGGAAGATATGGATACCATTGAAGATATGATTGAACCTTACTTGATTCAAGAAGGTTTCATTCAAAGAACACCACGGGGTCGAGTAGCGACTGAAAAGGCTTTTGATCACGTTCGATTAAGTTTTTAAAAATCAAATAAAAAATAGAAGAGGTAAGTAAATATTGAAACATGCAGTGAATTATAAGTTAATTAAAAAAGAAAAACATACCGGTGCACGTTTGGGAGAACTTCAAACACCAAATGGTACCTACGAAACACCAATGTTCATGCCAGTAGGAACTCAAGCTACAGTTAAGGCAATGACTCCTGAAGAATTAAAATCAATTGGTTCAGGTGTGATTTTAAGTAATACGTATCATTTATGGTTACGACCAGGCTCAGAATTGATTCAAGATGCAGGCGGTTTGCATGATTTTATGAACTGGGATCAAGGAATTCTGACTGACTCGGGTGGTTTCCAAGTTTTTTCATTAGCAGATTCGCGTGAGATTACTGAAGAAGGAGTGCACTTCAAGAGTCATTTGAACGGAGAGAACTTATTTTTAACACCAGAACAATCAATTATTACACAAAATGAATTAGGTGCAGATGTCATTATGAGTTTTGATGAATGTCCTGATTTTAACCATCCATATGATTACATGAAAAAATCGATGGATCGTACAACTCGATGGGCCGAACGTGGCTTAGAAGCTCACCAAAACTGGGATACACAAGGACTCTTTGGAATTGTTCAAGGTGGAGGAAATAGAGACTTACGGATCCAACATGCCCGCGATTTAAGAAGTATGGATTTCTCTGGCTATTCGATCGGTGGACTTTCAGTTGGTGAGACCCATGAAGAAATGTTTGACGTGTTAGATTATACGGTTCCAGAGTTGCCCGAAGACAAAACACGCTATTTAATGGGAGTAGGAACACCGAAAGCGCTAATCGAAGCAGTTATTCGTGGAGTAGATATTTTTGACTGTGTGTTACCGACTCGAATCGCGCGAAATGGAACATTGATGACAAGTCAAGGTCGCTTGGTTGTGAAGAATGCGAAGTTTGCTCGTGACTGGCGTCCGATTGATGAAAAATGTGATTGTTATGCATGTCAAAACTATACTAGAGCGTACATGCGTCATTTATTCAAAGAGAATGAAATCCTCGGAATTCGTTTAGCATCGATTCATAACTTGCGCTTTATTGTTCGTTTAATGGAACAAATTCGTGAAGCAATTCGCGAAGACAATCTCCTAGAGTTTAGAGATGCATTTTATGAAGACTATGGTTATAATGAACCAAATGCACGAAACTTTTAATACGATTAAAATGTGAACGTTAGTTGAAGAAATCTCTAGAAGACTAGATATTTAGTGCTACATTTGATAACCTTGTAGGGTACGAAAAAATAGTGGAATTTAAAATATGGAAGGAAGATAATTTTGGATATAATAGGTTTAATATTGCCTTTTGGGATTGTGATAGGAATGATGTATTTCTTACTCATTCGTCCACAAAAGCAACAGCAGGAAAAAGTACAGAGTATGTTAGATAGTTTAGCAGTAGGCGATAGTATCGTAACTATCGGAGGTCTACACGGTATAATCGATGAAATTGATACAGATGCAGGTATAGTCGTTTTAGACTGTGAAGGAATTTACTTAACTTTTGAACGACGCTCAGTTGCAAGAATTGCTACTAAAGGAGCAGGAGCCGTTTCAGCAACAGAAGACTACGAAGTAGAAGAATCAGCATCGGATGACACCGAAGAATAAAATAGCTAGAAGCGCGTAATAATTTGGAGGCAACTGATGGCAGCAGAACGAATAGAACAGTCTAAATATGAAGTTTGGTTAAATCTAATCAAAGATTCATTTGCCGCGCAAGGTTATAAAAAAGTGACAATTGAAGACCTTTGGGATTACTGTGTCAGTTTTCTTTGGAAGCGTAAGCGCCCTGAGAGATATCATGAGGAAATAAAAGATATCATGGCAATCGAGCCGAATGATTATTTCACCTATGCTTCATTAAAAGCTCAAGTGTATAATGTTTCATCCCTGGATGAAATGAATTTAGAGGATTTGTTTTAAAATAATCAAGCAATCGATTGAAATAAAGCATGAAAGAATCTACAGACAGAATAGATGTTTGTAGATTTTTTCGTTATAATAATGTGTTGAAAGGAGGGTGATGGCAATAGAATATGGGATTTTGAGATTTAAAGAACCTAAACGTGATACACACCGGAAAATCATACACGTCGATATGGATGCTTTTTATGCATCTGTTGAAATTAGAGAAAATCCTGCGTTAGTAGGAAAACCAGTAATTATTGCCCGTCATCCAAAGGAAAGTGGTGGCAGAGGTGTTGTGGCTACGGCTAGTTATGAAGCGCGGAAATTTGGGGTTCACTCAGCGATGAGTTCACGCAAGGCGCTGGAACTCTGTCCAGAAGGGGTTTTTGTACCCGCGAACTTTGAATTATACCGGGAAGTATCTAGAGAAATTCGCGAAATATTTCATCGGTATACAGATATTATTCAACCCCTGTCACTAGATGAAGCTTATTTAGACGTGACGGAAAACAAGAAAAATATTGAGTCGAGTACATTAATCGCACGCTCGATTCAACAAGATATTTTAAAAGAATTACAATTAACGAGCTCAGCCGGCGTCTCTTATAATAAATTCCTAGCAAAAATGGCTTCTGATTATAAAAAACCAGCAGGGCTAACGTATATATCACCCGCACGCGCTCATGACTTTCTGATGGAGTTATCTATCGCTGAGTATCCAGGTGTAGGTGAGAAAACCTTGGAGAAAATGCATGAATATGGGATTTTGACGGGCAAAGATTTATACCAAAAAACAGAACTTGAACTAGTTGAACAGTTTGGAAAACTAGGACATAGTTTATTTAGAAGAGTTCGAGGAATTGATAATGGACCAGTGGAAGCCGAACGTGAACCGAAATCGATTGGAAAAGAGCGGACCTTTCAAGATAATATTACAAGTGATGAAGAGGCGCTGAAATTTTTAAGATATATTTCTACCGAAGTCTATAAGGCAGCGAAAGAAAAAGAAATGCATGGGAAAACAGCTGTTTTAAAAGTGCGCTACAGTGATTTTACAACTTATACACGCCGTAAAACCATGTTGAATTATATTCAAAGTGAAGAGGAACTATTTTCCATCGCCAATAGTTTATGGCAAGAAATCGAAGGGGTAGAAGAAGGAATTCGTCTCTTGGGTGTAACGATGACAAACTTAGATCCTATTTACTATGAAAATATCCCTCTGTCCTTTCAATTCAATAAGTAGAGGAAATGAATCCCAATAAAAATAAAAAGGATGTTGTACAGAATGGCCACAGATAAATTTTATGCAGTGAAAGAGCAAATTGTTTCAGAAATCAAGCAAGCAGATACGATTATTATTCATCGACACGAACGTCCAGACCCGGATGCAATTGGCTCACAAGTGGGTCTCGCAGAATTGATAGCTACAAATTATCCTGATAAAAAAATCTACACAGCGGGTGAAGATAATGAATCTCTAGACTTTTTAGCAGTTATGAATCCACCAGCTGCAGTAGACTATAAAAATGCATTAGTAATTATTACAGATACCGCTAATTCACCTCGAATCGATGGAGCGGATGCCTTAGCCCATGGAAATACAATTATCAAAATTGATCATCATCCAGATGAAGACCAATATGGAGATATTGAATGGGTTGATCCAACAGCGAGCTCAACAAGTGAAATGATTACAGATTTATGGTTTACTTTTTCAGAAGAGTTGGCACTCAGTGATGAAGCGGCACGTCTGCTTTATGGGGGAATTGTGGGAGATACGAACCGCTTTTTATACGGAATAACTTCGCCCAAAACAATGCGTCTAGCCGCTGAATTAATGACGAAAGACTTTTCTCATACGGATTTAAATAATCAGATGAATGAAATTAATCCAAAAGTATCCAAGTTAATTGGCTATATTTTAGAAAATTTAAAGGTCAGTGAAAATGGTGTAGCTTCGATTATTTTAACACAAGAAATATTGGAGCGCTTTGGCCTAACCGACGCCGAGACACATCAGGTTGTCTCTTTACCAGGCTCGATTGCCGGTGTTTTAAATTGGGGTATCTTTGTCCAAC
>CAYROB010000006.1:3525-14814 GCA_964425775.1 uncultured Carnobacteriaceae bacterium | reverse complement strand
CTTCTTTGAAAACTTTGGTGACTCTGGCTTGGCTTTTAGTGTCTGGTTTTGGATCAAATCACAGACCGATGAACGTGAATTCAGAATTCCTAGTGACCTACGCTTTAAAATTACTGAAAAGTTTGCTGAAAACAATATCGAAATCCCATTCCCACAGCAAGATGTTCATATTATTACAGAAGACTAATCAGAATTAAGAAAGGAATTTTACTATGAATCAAGAAGAAGCTCGAGATCTTAATGTTCAAATGTCAAGTGAACGTTCAGAATTAGCGGTACAGCGGACTATCCTCGCGAATGCACGAACCTTTAGTGCTTGGATTAGAACTGGTTTGTCCTCAGTATTAGCAGGACTTTCCATTGTCAACTTCATTGTTGGGGCTGATGCATTCTATGGTTTTGTATTATTAATTGGCTTATTATTTGTATTGATTGGAATTGTTATCTATATCATGGCTTATGTAAGCTACAAGAAAAGTTACGATACGCTCGAACGTGAGGAAGCGGAATCAACTGTTTCTCTTAACTTTTTACTTTTTGTCACAAGTGGTATGACATTAACCGCGATTCTAATCGCTGGTCTTTTAATTTTTCTATGAAAAAAGCGATAACTTTAAGAAGTTATCGCTTTTATTAATTGAAGTAATGAGTCATCTTCTTTTAAGATGTGGTCTGGATAGACTGCTTTATCTGTTCGTGCTCGATTTCGGTGATTCATCCAAATGTTTTTCCAGCCAGATTTATCTGCCCCGATAATATCATTATCAAAAGAATCGCCAACATAATAAGTTTTCTCTAAATTTAGCGCATGTTTTTCTTCAAATGTTTTAAAAATTTGTTTGCTAGGCTTAATAAAATCATAGTCGCCCGACACCATCATTTGATTTTTTGGAATCCAATGTGTGAGTCCTAGTTGGTTAATTTTACTTCGTTGATGCTGTGAAGGGCCATTTGTAATAATTCCCATAAACATATCTTTCTTTTTACAATAATCAAGAGCTTTTTCAATTCGTTTAGGAAGTGTAATTTTCCCTTGATAATGTTTATAATCTTTCTGAAAACCTAAAGCTTCTTCATCGGATATTTCAATGCCAAAATCTTTCATCGCATGTTTCATCCGATAAATGTACATCTCATCCATATCCATCTCACCAAAAGCTGATGCCTCAAAAACCTTATCCGCATAATAGCGATTTCGCTTAAATAAGTCATTCAAGGAAATGTCTTCATCCATATGCTGTTCAAAACGTTTGGCAAATGCCCGTGAAAATGGCTCCAGTTGATCATATAAAGTATCATCCAAATCAAAAACAAAATAATACATTGATAGCTCCTTTTATGTTTAATAATTCTTTCTTGCTAAAGTGTACCATATTTTGCAAGAGAATTAAATAAGTAGAAAGCTATCCTAACAGAAGTTATTCGTTTATTTGCTGCTCTATTTACTTATTGAATGAATTGAATAATTGCTTCTACTGTTTGCTTTAGTTGTTCGGATGCAGACATTGTTGCTATTCCGTCCCCTGCTTGTTCGCCATAATCCCCAAACTGCGCATGGTTTCCACCATCTAAGACAAGCTCTTCCATATTTGGTACAAAAGAGCGATTTTCTTCGTATGTTTCTTTATTCATCACTTCGTCCGCTGTCCCATAAATCAATAAAGTTGGTAAATCTGACTCAGTTAAATCAACTGCTGAATATGATGCAAGCAGAATTAAACCGGCAAGCTGATCGGCATTTTTTTCTGCATAAGAAGAAGCCATTGCCCCACCAAGTGAATGACCGGCTAGGTACCAGTTTTCTACATCTGATTCTTCACTAATAATCTCATCCGCTGCATTAATATCAAGGACAGCTAGATTAAAGGGCATATCTACTAGATAAGAAGGAAACCTCTTTTCAGCAAGCTCTTGCATCAACGGCGCATAAGCCTGGGACTCTACTTTCCCGCCTTGATAGAAAATCAACCCATTTTTTCCAGTTTCTTCTTTTCTTGGAAGAAAAGCCTGGTAATCTTTCTGACTCACCACTTCCACTAGTTCATTAGAACTCATTGCCGATACTGCTTCTGTAGTCGGTGCATAACTGTCCGATATGTAAGCAAAGGCACCACCAGTTAGAATCATCAGTACACCTAAAACAAATAGTAAGATATTCTTAGTTCGTCTTTTCATTCGTAACCTCCTCAGTTCACTCAACATTTTATCTCAAGTTAAACGACATAAAGTCTTCAACTTCCAGCTTGATTTCTTCCAATCGCATCGAATCACGGACACTATTTCTTCCATATTGCATGGCTTCTTCAAAATTATCCTTGTAGAAACAATCTTTCTCAAATAAAACACCCTCGTTATTCGTCTGCAAGAGCCGCATTGTTCCAATACCTAAATCTTTATCACTTAAAAAAATTAATTGTTTTCGATTCAAGTAAAAAGTTAATGGTTCGTAATGCGTGATATAGTCAAAGTGTTCATAAAATTCTTTTTCACCAGATGCAATTTTTTCTATTAAAGGCTTTGTTATATATTGATGCCCATATTCTTCACGGCTTGAACCTGTTAATTCATAATAAACAGATTCAGGAAGATAAAATTCTTTTAAAGGTTCCGGCAAATCTTCATTTATTTCTCCAGCAATATTTGCTGATTTTGATTTTAAAACAAGTGAATTAATCTCATCTTCACCAAGTAAGTGATAATATTTAGGCTCGATGAAAAACATGGCTTTCTCGTCACTCGTGGAAAAGCCAATATACAAATGCATATCATTCAAAAGCCGCAGAGGAATTGTTGCACGCATATAGCCCATCGTGTCATAGTCATGGTGATCCGTTCTTATAATCTGAGATTCCAGCTGGATATAATATTCTGCGACATGATCATTATTCTTAGAACTTCCAATAATTAAAACATCCCGGATTATTCCGAGTGGCTCGCTCTTAGTAATATCGATTATATTGATTTTATTATATGAATACATGGCCCCTCCTAAGCTAATTCTCCTTATTTCGGCAGCAAATTTTCTTGATTTCCAAGATAATATCATTAAAAGTAACTACATCAGTCGGACTATGAAGATTCTCACAAAACGAGTCGGCGCAACCATCGAACTGAAAACGAACAAGTTCTAGCAGTTTACCCTTGCTATCTGTTTCAAGTAGCCGGATGGTTTGAGTCTCCAAATCCTCTTTTCCTAAAAACAACAACTGTTTTCGATTTAGATGAAAAACTAAAGGTTCATAGTGTACCTTATAAGTGAGCGTTCTAAATTCATCTCTCAGTCTCTCCTCTTCGGATAAATAGCTTAGCGTCAAATACTGATGTCCTCTTTCTTCCCGACTTTGATTTGTTAATTCAAAGTAAACAGGTTCTGACAGATAATATTCTTTTAAATGATCCAGTTTCATTCTTCTTAATTCATCTGCTAGATCACGTTTTTGTAGCATTGAATTAATTTCGACTTCACCCATTTTTTCAAAGTATTCTCGTTCAATAAAAACAATTATCTTTTCCTCATCTCCTATGACCGTTAGATAAAGAGACATATCATTTAAGAATCTCAACGGAATAACCGAACGCATGTATCCAACTTTAGCATTTTTTTCACATTCAAAAAGCAAGGATGCATCTCCTACTTTAAAGTAAATTTCATCAATAAAATCCTCTTCATTTTCCATTCCAATAACTAAAACATTTGTGATTCTTCCATTTGGTTTAATTTTTGATAAATCAACAACCTCTACCTTTTGATAAGCCAATGCGAACACCCTCCCAAAGTGCTTACGCTGATTACCTAATGATTAACACCTCCATTATAGCACTTTTTATTCATTACATGAAACTAATTCACTTAATAGGCAAAAATAGAAGAGCTGTCCAAGCTCTCCCTAAACTATTTAAAAAATTGTTTTAGTGAATTGTTAACATTTTACTATTCTTCTTTCGCAATCACAAAGACCGTACGCCCATTTCCAGAGCCTTCCATCATTTCTTTGTGGGCTTTTGCGGGGTCATCTAAAGTAAACTTCTTGCCGATTAATGGTTTGATTGCATCATTTTCAATAAAGTTCATTATCACATGTAAAGCTTCTTCTTTGTCCTCTAATGTCATGCGGGCCACACTAGCCGCCGTTACTAATGCTTCATTCCCCATTAAGTGGCGTGGAGTAATTTCAATCGAATCTCTACTACCTACAATGACTATTCGGCCATTATCGGCAATAATCTGCATATCCATCTCTAAATTTTCATTCGCCAGCATCTCAATAATCACATCCGGACCTCGTTGATCCGTTGCACGTAAGAAATTTCTTTTGTTGTCTTCTGACAGATGATTAAAAGCAAAATCTGCCCCCATTTCAATAATCTGCTTGCGTCCTTCTTTAGTACTAGATGTTCCAATGACAATCGCCCCGACTGCTTTAGCCATCTGAATCGCTAAACTTCCAACGGCCCCACTTGCTCCATGAATCAAAACATATTCGCCTAATTTGATATCTGCTCGTTGAAATAACGCACGATAAGCTGTAAACATTGGAATGCCGAGTGCTGCTCCCTCATCCATCGACAACTTATCCGGCAAGTGATAAACATGCTCTGTATCAACAACTACTTTTTCAGCGTAGGTACCTGTGTTGCGCTTTGCTTTATAGCCACTTATAAATACGCGGTCTCCTACTTTCAGATTTTGAACTTCTGGTCCAACTTCTTCTACGATACCCGCTCCATCAAAACCTGGTACATATGGTAATTCTGGTACAAAAGCTGCATAATTTCCAGTAATGGTATAAGACTCATTGGGATTAAGACCAGTTGTATAAAGTTTTATTTTTACTTCATTCGCATTCGGCGTAGGCTCATCAATTAATACAGTTTTTAGTACCTCGCGTCCACCAAATTCATCAATTCGTACTGCTTTCATTTAATGTCCCTCCTATTTTCTTCATCATACCACTGAATTAGCTGCATTTCGTGCTTTTTGCTTTTTTCTAGAGCTATTGTAGTCAAAAGAAAGGTTGCATCATTTTAATAAATTCCATAAGTCCTCCTAACCTTCGATTAACACACTATTTTACACTACTCTTTCATCCAGTTTACCACTGAATTCTTTGTGATTTCAAACTTAGTCTTGACATCTAATCTGTATTGTCTATATAATACAGTCGTCAAGTGTACTACCTAGATAATACACCTTGTGAGAAAGGACTGAATGATTTTGAATGTAACCTTTAATAAAAGAACGCCTATTTATTTACAAGTGATGCAACACTTTAAACGACAAATTATTTATGGCGAGCTAACAGCTGGCGAAGAAATGCCATCACGCCGCCAACTAGCCAATCAATTAAAAATAAACCCAAATACTGTTCAACGCGCTTTTAGTGAAATGGAGGAAGAAGGATTGATTTACACTGAACCGAATCGTCCGAGTCGAGTGACCGACGACCCAAACCAATTAAAACGATTAAGAAAAGAGTGGCTCGATCAGACCGTTACAGACTTTGTTTCAGCCGTTGGTCCCATCGATGTTCCACTAGAAGAAATTATTGAACTGATTGAAGAAAAAATGCATGGTAGAAAGAAGGAAATCGAATGATTGAACTAAAAAATGTCCATAAAAATTATGGAAAGAAAAAAGTATTAGATGGTGTGTCATTCACTGCGTCAAAAGGAGAAATCACCTGTTTAGTTGGTGTGAATGGAGTCGGTAAAACAACGATTCTCAATGCGATTATGAATTTGACACCGATAAATGAAGGGGAAATTACGATTAATGGGCAAGTCTTAACGCCGGAATTATACAATCAAATCACCTTTATTCCAGACTTATCCGTCATGTTGCCACAGATGACCATTCGCGAAGCGATGGCTTTTATGCAAGATTTCTATACTTCATGGAATTCAAGTCGTGCCGAAGAGATTGTTTATTTCTTTAGACTTAATCTTGACGACCGTATCGCTGATTTATCTAAAGGGAATCAAGCTAAAGTGAACTTACTCATGGGCTTAGCCTTAGATGTTGAGTACATACTGATGGATGAACCTTTTTCCGGGATTGATATCTTTACGCGCGAGCAAATTGCCGATGTCTTCACCAGTCGTTTAGTCGCCGATCGCGGTGTACTGATTACAACCCATGAAATTCATGATATCGAGCATTTAATCGATCAAGTTGTCTTATTAGATGACGGAAAAATTTACACGACCTTTAATGCCGAAGAAATGCGTGAAAATGAAGGCAAATCAGTCGTTGATGTCATGCGGGAGGTATATAACAAATGAAAAAATCAATCGACAATGTACTTAAATTAACAAATTTTGAACTTCAACGAATGTCTAAATTCTTATTTGGTTTAATTGGAATTACTTTAATCAGCAATCTCATTGGCTATTTCTATGTGCCCATTCGTTTTATGAGTCGCATCAACAAATTTATCGCAGAAAATGCTGCAAGTGTTGAAGAAGCCTTAGATATGTATGGAACTTTTTCGTTCTTTAACATGACCAATACCCTTTGGATTGTTGGGCCAATTGCTTTAGGAATTAGCGGAATGTTTTTTTATTCGATTTTCACTTGGTATCGCGATTGGTTTGGCAAGAATACTTTTTCCTACCGCTTACTAATGTTACCAGTTGAGCGTATGAACATTTTCTTTTCAAAACTACTTACGATCTTTATTGGTATTTTTACACTACTTTCAACCCAAATGGTCTCATTAGCGATTGGTTATCCCATTGTTTCAATGATTGTAGATAGTGACTTTTTCCATAATCTTAGTTTAATGGAATCCGTTCATATGAATCTCACCTTCCATTACCTGTTTCCAATAAATATCCTGATGTTTTTAGCAATAAATGGGATTGGCCTCGTGCTATTACTTGTCCTATTTACTATTATTTTAATGGAAAGAAGTTTTGGTATAAAAGGAATCATAATGGGAGTATTTTATGGCGGCGCTTCGTTAGCACTTGTTATTTTCCCAGTCTTTATTCCAAACTTACTAAAGAATTATTATATTCTTTATAGTTCTGAGTCCATTCTTATTGAAGTCTTTATGTTCATAGTCATAGGACTCGTCTCGATTTTTACCAGCCGCTATTTAATCAACAAGAAAATTACAGTTTAGAAAGGAATCGCCAATGAAAAAATATAATAAACTAACAACATTAGTGTTACTAATTGCCCTAGTCTTTACTTCCTTCTTTATTTGGGAGGCACAAGCTGCACCACCAAATCCTAAAGTAAACATTGTGACAATTGAAGGAAATGCGGAACATCTCAAACCCGTAGAACTCTATGCTAGTATTTCAAATAATCTAGCGTATGGAAACCATCCAGTTTTTCAACTTGAAAAAAATGAAGTGAACTATGAAGATGACCGACCATTTCTTCAACAAGTTGATGGCCACTTAAACTCTTTCATCGACAGATTAATCACTGATCACCGCTCCTTTATGCGCGGAAAAACACGCCGGCCCGAGCATTATATTATGACCGATGATTGGATTGTTTATACTGCGATGGCAACGGAAGTCTACTGGCAAGACACTGTAGAGAATGAACTCATCATTTCAATCTTAAATAAACAAACCAAAGCGGAAAAAGAGTATAGAATAAATTTAGGTGATGATGTAAACTACTTTAATTTTCATACAGCCTCTCTAAATTATCCAGAACTCTCGATTGCTCTAACAAAATATGATGTGGATGGTGAAGCTGAACACCTTATTTCTACATTTGATTTTGAAAATCCAGATGAAGAATTAGTTGAACAAATTAATTTCACCGATAAAATAGGTGATGAGGAATTTTTCTACGTTGGCAATACTTTTGATAAGACAGGCCGCTTCATCCCATTTCAATCGGTTCAAACGATCCAAGCGACTGAAGAAGTATATGATGACATCTACACAGACTTTCGTAAAACAACCGGATATTTTGTGTATGACATTGTAGAAAGACAGCTCATTGATATTCCTTTGTTTAAAGAAAACGACACACTCTTGTTTACCAATCAAGACCAAATATATGTTGTTGAGGATCTAGGTGAAACACTTGATTTCTATGAAATGAATGTTGATACCGAGAGCTTAGAATTCACGAATACTATTGATATAGTATTTTCAATGGAACAAGTCGAACCAGATTTTTATCATAGCCTCCCCGATTTAAACAAGATGGTTGATGATGGAAAGTTATATGTATATAATCAACAAAATTTTAAAGGCTCCTACCTGCCTGTTTTCCAGGTTATCGATATTGAAAAGAATGAAACTCTTTTCCTTGGACGACTTGATGCATCGGATGGATCGAAAATAGATGCACCGAATATTGATGTCATTGAGTACCGATTAAATCCAGAAATTAATTAAATAGAATATTCACAAACAAAAGACCTCAGTTAATGAAATCTACTAAGGTCTTTTGCTTTACTAAATTATCTCTTTTTTTCGCTGAAAGTTCATGAAGAACAAGACTAAGGAAATTAAAAATACAGTAAGAATAAAAACAATCGATAGAGTTAAAGGGATTGCTTCTCCATTCCAACTTAAGATGACACCCAGAATATCCGTATAACTATCAACTGCCTCTTGTGGTGCTCCACTAAAAGTCACCGCAATTGATTCTTCCATAAGTACCTGTCTAAACAATGAAGCAATATGTGAAAATGGTAAGAGTTTTAAAATTTTCTGGACCGTTTCCGATACTTGTCCGATTGGAATATACATCCCGTTAACAAAACCAATAGATGTTCCAATAATTAAACTTACTGCTGAAAATGCATTGTTCGTTGAAATAAAAGAAACTAATAACCCTAATAGTGCTGCATTCATTAGCGTGGAAATCAAAATTAAGCCGATAGTTTTTAAGATGACCGGTAAGTCAAACAAATAACCCGTCGTAAAGAAAATGTAACCGCAATATACAATGAATACAATTAGACTAATAATGACTCCGATGAGGATTGCTGTAATGACAGCAGCAACTGGATAAGTAGACATTGACAGAGGTGAACTTTTAAAATCACGAATAATTTTCTTTTCTTTATCTGTTACCATAAAGCCTAGCGCACCTAAGGTACTGGTTACTGTTGTAACAGAAAGTATACCTGCTAGAATCCAACTATTAATTAAATAGGATAAGTCATCTTCATTGATTGTTCCACCTACCTGTTGTCTGACCGAGTCTAACTGGTTACTCGATAAAAATACCACGTACACAAGTATAAGAATCAAAGCTCCCATTAAGGAAAAGAATACTTGCGCTTTATCTCTAAAATATAAATTTATATTTCGATAAATTAATTTCCGCATCATTTACTTCACCTCCTGACTTTCCTTGATGATATTCAAGAACACGTCATCCATATTTCCCTGAATCATTTCAAAAGAAGTGATCGCTGTTTTTAAGTCCGCTAGAATAGTAATCGCTTCATCCGCTGTTCTCACTTCAATTAGGATAGTTCCTTTATCTAAAACATAAGCTAGCTTGTTTTCTATTAAATAGTCAATGACATCACTTGTCGGATGGTAGATTTTCAATAATTCTTTCGTATATTCTTCTTTCAAGTCGCGCGGACTACCTTCAGCGACAATTTCACCTTTGCTAATAATCGTGATTTTGTCCGCATTCGCGGCTTCTTCCATATAATGGGTAGTCAAAAAGACCGTCATCCCGAACTGTTCTTGCATGTTTTTGATTGTTTGCCAAACGGATATTCTTGTTTTTGGGTCCAATCCAGTTGTCGGTTCATCTAGAAATAACAACTTGGGCTGGTTAATTAAAGCGCGAGCGATATCTGCTCGTCTTTTTTGACCACCCGATAATTTTCCATAGCGACGGTTCAAGAACTCATCACACGCGGTGATTCGCGATGCATCTTTGATTCGTTCCTTCAATATTTTTCCTTCTAAACCATAAAAAGAACCGCGGACAAGTAAATTTTCTTTTACTGTCAGTGCATCATCTAGGACACTCGTTTGAAAAACAACCCCAATATTCTCGCGGATTTGTTGGTCGTCCTTCCCTAATTCCCAATCATTAATTATCACCTGACCAGTGTTTTGAGTAATAAGTGTTGAAAGGATATTGATCGTCGTTGATTTTCCCGCCCCATTTGGACCCAGAAAAGCAAATAAACTGCCAAACTCCACTTCAAATGAGATATCTTTTACAGCCTCGAATAATCCATACTTTTTGCTCAAGTTACTTACTTTAATAATCGTCTCCATAATAATTACCCTCCTTTATTTTGGTAGAGAAGTAAAATTAAATTACAGATATTTGCTGCCTTCCCTAATACTAAGTTTGGATAGTTTTTCTTTATTAGCAGCTATATAGTCTCTCACCCATGTTGGATTGGTTTTACTGTAATCTCTTAACATCCAGCCAATTGCTTTATTAATGAAAAATTCTTCTTGACCTAGATTGTTATCTAGAATTTCTTTCAAAAGGTCTGTATCTACTTTTTCTTTTTGCAACATTTGATGGTTGATTGCAATCCGTCTTAACCAAATGTTTTTATCTAAACTCCACTGAATCATGAGTTCCTCTATTTCTGGATACCTTAGTGCCATATCCCCGATCATTCGGTGGAATCCATCGACCGTATCCCACCATGATTTTTTAATCAGCAATGATTTTATTTTTTCTATGTCCGCTAATACAAGATGCTTTTCCATATCCTTTAAATAGTCGATTGCTACAAGCTGTGCTTCGCGGTAAGGCTTATTCCAACAAGCTTCAACAAAAGCCCAGTCAATCTCTTGACTTAGTTTTGCCTCTTTAAAATAAGGTGAGGTAATTGCTCTTCTTTCTGGTGTCTTTATCCCTAAAAAAGAAAACTGATTTCGCATGTAACGAGCCATCTGCAAAGCAACTTCAGCGTTTTCATTGTTTTCTAGCTCTTGAAAGATATCATAAAGATCCATAATCTACTCCTTTTTACTCAGTAATTTTAGGATAATGCAAGATCTCGTTTTGGATAGAACATAAATGCACCAATCAATCCAATAAGAATAATTACTAGTGATAGCATAAGATAAAGTGGCTCTAAAGTCAGATTATTCAACAGATAAGCTGTTTCAAAGTATTTAAATGGTGTAAGATACTTTAAAAAATCAAGGCACTCAACTATGTTAATGAGCGATGAAATTAAGAAGGTTCCCATCAAAATTCCAACAGCGATATTTCCTGACTGTTTATGATTTTCATTCAGCGCAGCAACAAACAATCCAATACTTAAGAAAATCATTTGAATAATAAACAATGCGAAAAATGTAATCCCA
>CAYROB010000006.1:2110-3515 GCA_964425775.1 uncultured Carnobacteriaceae bacterium | reverse complement strand
ATAAAACTGTAAAAATCGTCAGCTTTATCATAAGTCAGTGTACTCAGTAGCAAACTAGCTAATGTTACTAAATTCAACAAAATAATATTTATCATAGCGGATACCACTTTGCCTGCTAGTACCTGTCGCCTCGAAACGGGGAGTGAAAATAAATACTCTGCTGTGCGATCGCGTTCTTCCTTTGCAATAATCGAGCTCCCTAATAAAACAGCTTGAATTCCCAATAACAGATAAAAATAGAGAGAAATCGATCCGACAAAGCCATTTAAACTAGCTAGACTAAAACCTTGCATGCCTATAATTGCTAGCATCTCTTGGGGCATAGATGCCATTAAATCATTGATTGTTGGATTGTCAGCAAAATATTCATACTCAACCATCCAAACAGTCACCAAAAAGGCCATTGCCACACTCCAAATCAATGTGGATTTTAAGTTTGCTTTTAATTCTCTTTTAACAATATTCATCTGACAACCTCCTAGAGTGTATGCATATCTCTTCGATTATAAAGCAAGTAACTGCCGAACAGCGAGACTAAGATTATGCCAATTGCTAGTCCAAATAATTGCAGATCATAAGTGCCTTCAATTAAAATAGTGCCTGGCTCAAAGTAATAGTACGGGCTAAGATAACCTAACAAATCACTATCTATAATCCCTCTGACTGAATTAATTACATAGAGCCCAATTGCTAACCCCACCGACAGACTTAACACTGAACGAATCTTTCGAAAAAATAAAGAGATCACCATCCCTAAACTTAAAAAGACGAGTTGAAAAAACGGTATTGTTGCGAGTAACTTTAATACATGGGTTAACTCATAACTTTCACCGGTATTAAATAATCTAAGAGCGATTAAGGAAGAAAATCCGACAGCAATTGCGGTTACTAATAGACTCAACGCAGCAGCAAACAATTTACTAAAATAGATGGTACTTCTTGATACAGGTTTGCTCAACAAAAAGTCAGCTGTCAATTCACGTTCTTCTTCTGAAAGAATTGAAAAACCATAATTCGTACTTTGAATCGCGATAGCCAACTGCAACATACCAAAAGTTAATGTAAAGTATCCCAGTAAATTTGCTAAAGACAATCCTTCCCTCATACCTAAGGCTTGTAAAATCTCATCTGGAAAGCCATTCATAACGGACTCAAAAGCAGCTGAATCTTTTGATAATGCAGGAAAAAAAGCCATATAAAACATCATAAATGCAGCTAAGGAAAGTGACCAAATAAGAATTGATCGCTTCTTCATATTCAACTCGTGCTTAAATATATTCATTCGATTACTCCGTTCTCTAGTTTTACAAGACAAAAACTTTCAAATAATAATAAACAAGCGGTGCCGTGAAAAGAATACTATCAAAACGATCCAACACTCCGCCATGACCTGGTATAAGTACCC
>CAYROB010000006.1:0-2100 GCA_964425775.1 uncultured Carnobacteriaceae bacterium | reverse complement strand
AAAGTCTTTTATTTCTGCCCATCTCTTCAGCTTTGATGCAGCTAAGTCGCCTAGCTGAGAACAAATTGAAACAATAATCGCCATGACGATTAGACCAAATGTAATGCTCAAATCGATATAAAATGCATAAGCTAAAGTAATTCCTAAGCTTCCAAGAATTCCACCAATCGATCCCTCGCGCGTTTTATTCGGACTTAGGACAGGTGCCAATTTTGTTTTTCCAAATAAATTACCGAAGATAAAGGCAAATGTGTCTGTTCCGAAGGCAATTAAAAAGATTAACCAAATATAGGGTGTGTTTTCTAGATAATAAATATGGAAAAATAAATAAGGCAGATAAATAATACCAAATAAAGTAATGGCAATATCGACAAAAGTCGTTGTGGGACTCAACACATAATAAATGAGTGCTATCACCACCAGCAAAGCCAACACAGCATTCATCGGTAGAAAAGTATAAGTAAATGAGATAAATATCAAAACCGTGCCTAAATATCCAATTGATTTTACTGACTTTAGCTTAATATTAATTAATGCATTGTAAAGTTCTCTCAAACCAATTAAAGACAGTAACAAAATTGAACCACTTAAATAAAAGCCACCGGTTGACACGATAAAAACTAATAAAGGAATACCAACAGCTGCTGATAACAATCTTTTTTGTAATGAACTCATTCAAATCCCTCCTAAATTTTATGATGCGTCTATTCATAATAGTGCATGAATATCTCTTCTAGCGTCGGTTCTTCAATATTAATATCTCTTGCCTTAACAGAGCTAAGTGCTTTTGTCACTAAGTTGATATCTCCTTTGTAAAAGAAGCTTAATTCATCATTTTCCTGAATAAAATTCGTCACGCCATCTAATGAAAAAACTTCTTTATTTAAATTATCGCCTAGAACCGAGATTTTCTTGTAATTATTTTCGCGTAATGTTTTGATATCCTCTACTTCAATAATCGAGCCCTTACGAATAATCGCCACTCGATTACAAAGTGCCTGGACTTCGCCTAAAATATGAGAAGAAAAGAAGATTGTCGCTCCTTTTTCATTTTCTTCTTTAATAATTTCAAAGAACTTTTTTTGCATTAATGGATCCAAGCCTCCTGTTGGCTCGTCTAGGATAATCAACTTTGGTTCATGCAGCAATCCTTGAACAATTCCCACTTTTTTCTTGTTTCCGTAAGATAAGTCTTCGATCCGTCGATTTAAATCAAGTTCCATCCGTTCTGACAATTCTTTAATCCGCTTCGTACAATCCTTCTTGTAAAAACTTGCTGAGTAATTTAATAGATCAATCACTTTCATCTTGTCATAGTAAAAGATTTCAGAGGGGAGATACCCGATGTCTTCACGCACTTCCGGACCATATTCAATCGCATCTTTGCCAAACAACTTCGCTTCACCGGATGTTGGATAAATCAAGCCCATTAATAGGCGAATGGTCGTTGATTTTCCCGCCCCATTTGGACCGATAAAACCAAAGATTTCCCCTTCTTTCACCTCTAAATTAACATCCTTAATCCCAAGCGAATCCCCATAATATTTTGTTAGCTTATTTATTTCGATTACATTCATATGTAAGCCTCCTCGTCTACACTAAGTATGTCACTATCTGATATTTAATACAACGAACTCCCCTATATTTTAAGCGTAAAATAAAAATGCGCCCGGTTACAAAACCAAGACGCATCATTATTCTATATTTAAAATTAATTACTTATCTTTCAACAATATTCGTAGGATCCCCTTTTAAGAAAGCAATTGTATTATCAAAAGCAATCTTAGCACGGCGTTCCATTGCTTCGTCGGATAAGAAAGCAACATGGGGTGTTAAAATTGTATTCTTTGCGAGCAGTAATGGATAATCTGGTGGAATTGGTGGCTCCATATCAAAGACATCAATTCCTGCACCAGCAATTCTCTCTTCATTTAATGCTACGGCCAGTGCCCCATTATCAACAATCGGCCCTCTTGCAGTATTAATAAAGAGTGCATCTTCTTTCATTAAAGCAATCTTCTCTGCTGAAATCATCCCTTTCGTCTCGACAGTTAACGGTATATG
The DNA here is from genome assembly GCA_964425775.1 of uncultured Carnobacteriaceae bacterium. Classification (GTDB taxonomy): domain Bacteria; phylum Bacillota; class Bacilli; order Lactobacillales; family Carnobacteriaceae_A; genus Atopostipes. The sequence goes on along the minus strand of CAYROB010000006.1, from coordinate 36 downwards.
CAAGGACACAATGTCCGACTGTTTCATCAACTCATC
>CAYROB010000005.1:1423-16232 GCA_964425775.1 uncultured Carnobacteriaceae bacterium | reverse complement strand
GAATATCTCCTTTAATTGCATAAGTTACGCCCATCAAGAAATCAATCATTTTAGTTGCTTGTTCATTATCCATTCGTCGAAAATTGATAATGACTGATTGATTTCCTAAAAGAACATCAGACACTTCTTGAACTTCAGAATAAAGCCTCGGTTCAACAATTGTAATGCGGGGTTTTTTCATCTCTTGCTTTTGGTGTATCGCCAAAACATTTTCCCCTCCTGATTTCTTTGACCGTTTATTTTCTTTAGGATAATCAATTATTTCCTTTACGGGTTGTTCAACTGGTTCTTCCTTAGTCTCTTCTCGATTTGGTGATTCCTGATCTCCTAAAAAGAAAAAACTATTTAGTTTTTCTTTAAAATCACTCATTTCATTCACTCCCCTCAACCATTAGTCACGCTTGCGACGTCTAAAGAAAGGTGGTGTATCTAATTCATCATTTTCTTTTGCAACTTCATTTTCATTTTCTCGATCGAAGATACTACTCCCGCGATTTCCATCTTGACTGTTTAATGTTTCATCTAAATCCGCATTATGGCGATCTCTCAAATTTGTACCTTTTCGAATATCCCAGTTCCCAAATGGATCTTCTTTTGCTGGTGGCTCTTCAATTCTTTGATCTTTAGAAGCATTTGCAGCTGGTTGACTGGTTCGTGTATTTCTTTGTGCTCCTGGCCTTTTAGTAGCACCCGGTAATTCATTCTCTTTAATTCCTGTAGCAATTACTGTAACAATGACTTCGTCGCCCAAGCTCTCGTTGATTGATGTTCCGAAAATAATGTTTACATCACTTGTTGATGCAGCTGATACAATGTCGGCGGCATCTTGTGCTTCAAATAATGTTAAGTCTGATCCACCAGTAATATTTAACAACACATTGTTTGCACCCTCGATTGAAACTTCTAATAACGGTGATGAGATGGCTTTTTGCGTAGCTTCTGCAGTACGATTTTCACCTGTTGACGAACCGATTCCCATTAGCGCTGAACCTTGATCCGCCATCACTGTTTTAACATCCGCAAAGTCCAAGTTTACAAAGCCAGGATTTGTAATCATATCTGAAATACCTTGAACACCTTGTCGCAATACGTTATCTGCTTCACGGAAAGCTTCTAAGATTGGCGTTTTCTTATCTACTATTTCTAATAAGCGATTATTTGAAATTGAAACCAACGTATCAACATGCTCTTTCATAGCTTTAATTCCATTTTCAGCATATTGAGCTTTTTTAGGTCCTTCAAAACTGAACGGACGTGTAATCACTCCGACTGTTAGCGCACCTTGTTCTTTAGCAATTTTGGAAACAACAGAGGCTGCTCCAGTTCCTGTACCCCCGCCCATTCCAGCAGTAACAAAAACCATATCTGCACCTTTTAAAGCATCAGCAATTGCTTCTTCACTCTCTTCGGCAGACTTTTTCCCAACTTCTGGTATTGATCCTGCACCCAAACCGCGAGTAAGTTTTGGCCCTAATTGTATCTTTGTTTCGGCATTCATTGCTTCAAGTGCTTGAATGTCCGTGTTAGCAACTATAAATTCTACTCCACTAACTTCTTCTTCAATCATACGATTTACAGCATTCCCGCCTGCTCCACCTACACCAATTACTTTAATTTTCGCCCCAACTGATGGCGTCATTTCAAATTCTAAATCCATTTTTTTCCTCCTGTACTAGCTTCAATTGAAATATCTCTTCATTTAATTTATTTTTATTTAATTATTCAAAAAATCCTGAAAAGAAACTCTTCATTTTATCTGATATAGTTTTTTTATCCTCCGCATCCTCATTTTGAGGGGGGTTAGATACTTTGGTTGAATAGTTTACTTCTGGCTCTGTCTCGGTCATTCTTCTGATATTTTCTTTGCTTCTCACGTGATCTCCTAGTGAAAGATTGACCACACTCTCGTTCACTAACTGCTCGATTTCACTTAGACTTGTTTCTTTTAAGACCAAGCCAATTCCATTTGTAAAAGTAGGATATCGAATGCTCATAAAATCAGGCACATAGATTGTTACCGGTGAATTAAATATTTCTTCGGCTAAATATTCAACTCCTGGTAATGAGGCTACACCACCGCTAATAAATATTCCTGAAGGCATATCTGATGCACCGATGCTGTCTAACTTGTATTTCAGCTGTTCTAATATTTGTGCGAGTCTAGATTCGATGATTTCAGCAATATATGCTTCTTCAAAAACAACTAAATTCTTTTCTCCTACAGTATCAACTGAAACTGTTCGTTCAGCATTCACATGTGGTGGATAAGCGTGTCCTATATCACGTTTCAATTTTTCAGCATTTTTAATTGATGTATTTAGAACAATTGAAATATCTTTGGTTATATATTCTCCACCTTCTGGAATTGACTCTGAAAATTTCAATTGATTATCATGGACTACTGAAACACTTGATTGTCCACCGCCTAAATCAATCAAGATCGCTCCAAAGTTTCTTTCATCTTGGCTTAACGTGACTTCACTCATAGCTTCTGGTTGCAGAACGATATTTTGAATGCCATATCCTGCTGTTTCAACAGCTTTTCGAATGTTGTGGATAATCGATTTCGGTACTGATGAAATCATTCCTTTGAATTCAATGCGGTTACCTATCATTCCTCGTGGGTCTTGTATCTCATCAAAGCCATCAACAATAAATTCATCGAGGGTTAAATTGATTCCCTCTCTATTTTTATCTAAACTACCTTCTATTGCTTTTTCTACAACTTTTGCTACATCTTCATTTGTAATTTCTTGATGATTTTGATTAATTGAGACACTACTATAGCAAGAGTTGATATGCAGGTCACTTCCGGGTATCCCCACAATCAAATCATTTATTTCAATATCCGCTTTGTCTTCTGCTTGCTCAACTGCACGTCGAATCGATTCAGCTGTTTCATCAATATCAATAATCATTCCCCGACTCAATCCAGTTGAATGCTCATTTCCTACTCCAATAACATTTACTTGCCCATTTAATATTTCGGCTACGATTACTTTAATTGAAGTGGTTCCAATGTCTAGACTTGCATAAATTCCACTTTTCATTGTAGATTGAAACCTCCTATAATATATGACTTGTCTATTTAAATTATGCGTTTATAACTAAGTAACTCATTTTATTTATTTTTTTCTTAGTACTTCTATATTACCATAAATAATACAAAACTAAGAACGGTGTACATATTTTATTTTAATTTATCTTTATCCTTAGTTACCTATCAAAAATCATCTATTTCCTGGCCTGCTGAGTCGTCCACTCCCGACTCTTCACTTTCACCATCAACAAATGGTGTAAAATAAATCCCGGCCTCCATATCAAAAACTCCTTTTTTCCCTTCTACTGCTTGAACCATTTTGGGATAATACGGCGTTTTTTGAGAGAATTCTGGAACATTCAATAAAAGCCGATTGCCGTTATTCATATACACTTGGATAGACAATGGATTTTTTTCTGTTTTAGTTAATTCGATTTCCGAGATTAAATTTAAGATAGGTTCTTCTACTTTTTTTAACTCTTCAATCATTAAATTTAGCGCTTCTCCTTCTTTAAACTTAGAAAGCACTAACTGATTCCCAATTGAAATCGTATATAAATTATCTAATACACGTCCATTCTCTAAAACTCTGAGATAAGATTCATCCTCAGCAATATAGGCAACAGTCTTGAACTCTTCAACTTCAATAATAATTTTATTCATTTCTTCAATTCTTAGATTAACACCAGATACTTGTGGTAATTGCGCAAGAATATTCTTTTCACTTTCTGAAAAATACTGTTTTGTTTTGATGAGTGATTCTCCTGTAACTATTCCACTCTCATCAATAATATCTTGAACATACACATCTTTATTCCCTTGAACTGAGATTATATCCACTTTACTTAAGGGACTAATTAAATAACCTAAAATTAGGACGATAAATAAATGGATGACTACTATGAAGATATAGCGCAAGAGTAGCTTATTGAATTGCATTTCTTGCTCATCTTCAGAGACATCTTCTTTACTCTCTAATTTTTCATGATTATTATTCACGGATACTTCTCCTTTCACTTCGGTAGTTCTAGCTATTATTCTATACCTTATCTTTTATTTCATCCAACATCAACTGAATGAGTTGGTCTGTTGCCAACGGATCACCTAATTTTTTTGATAACTTACTCATTTCTTGTAGTTTTATTTGATTTGTTAGCAAATGGTCTAATTGATTCAGAAGAGATTCTCCGTTCAAATCTGCTTCTTTTAAAAGTACTGCAGCATGATTGTTAACTAAACTCATCGCATTTTTTGTTTGATGATCATCTGTCACATAAGGTGAAGGGATTAAAATACTGGGCAAGCCTAATGCTGTAATTTCAGCGATTGTCGTCGCCCCACTGCGGCTCACTAATAAAGATGAATGCTGCAAAACTTCAATCATATTATTAATGTAGGGTTTCACTACAATATTCGTATTTTCTATTAGTGGTGAATGTGCATTCAATTGGGCAGTAATTTCCTCATAATGTTTTTCACCAGTAGCTATTAAAAGTTGATAATCCCTTTCAATCAAATCAGGATAAGCTTCTACAATTGCTTCGTTTATTTTCTCGGCTCCCCGACTTCCTCCTAAAATAAGAACAATTGGCTTGTTAGTATCTAAACCAAATAAATCCTTAGTAGGTAGTATTTCTGTAGATGCTAATTCCTGGGCTCGAGGATTGCCTGTATAGACTACTTTTTCATGATATTTTTCTGTCTGGTCGTAAATATCCTCAAAACTAATCGCTAGCTTATCCACAAAACGAATTAAAAATTTATTCGTCAACCCTAGATAACTGTTTTGCTCATGAACAACTGTCGCAACACCTGCTCTAGCAGCTGCGTAACAAATTGGGGCGCTTACATATCCGCCAGTTCCCAAAACAACATCCGGTTTAAACTCACGAATAATCTCTTTTGCTTCACGAATACTCTTTAGAAATAAGCCAACACTCTTCAAATTATATTTAATCCCTGCAAAATCTAATTTTCTTTTAAATCCTTCAATTTCTATTGATTTAAAAGAAATCCCTTCTTGTGGAACGATTGTACTTTCTAGACCTCTATTGGTTCCGACATAAAGTAATTCAAGTTCTGGTTCTATTTCTGCTAATCTACGGGCAACTGCTAATGCTGGATAAATATGCCCACCAGTCCCGCCTCCTGTTAAAAGTACCTTCATATTGTTTGTTCATTCACCTATTTATAATAAAGTGATGAACTACTGCCCCCTTCAGAAATGATTTTCTTCCATTAGATTTTCTACTGCCTCTATAAATTTTTCCCCACGCACTTCATAATTTTTATACTGGTCCCAACTTGCTGCTGCTGGCGATAATAAAACGACATTTCCTGCCTCACTCAATCGATATGCTACCTTTACTGCTTCGTCCATGTTTTCTACGTGCTCAATCTCATGAATTCCTGCTGCTTTAGCAGCATCACTCAGCAGCTCTGCTGTTTCACCAAAGGTCACCAATGCTTTCACATGCTTCTTGAGAGAAGGTTCAAGTGCTTTAAAATCATTCCCACGGTCCAAGCCACCAGCTAATAGAATAACCGGCTCATCAAATCCCATTAAAGCTTTTACTGTCGCATCTATATTGGTCGCTTTCGAATCGTTATAAAAACTGCGTTCCTTCCACTTACCTATAAATTGCGTACGGTGTTTAACCCCTGTAAATTGCTGCATCACTTTTTTTATTGTTTCATTCGACACATTTTTAATCTTCGCTACACCAACAGCTGCAAGAAAATTCTCTAAATTATGCTGTCCTTTTATGAATATATCATCTACATCCGCTACTTTTTCTTCGTTAAAGTAGATTGTATTCTCTTTTACAGATATTCCTTCTTTTAAATAACGTGTGCTTGAAAAAGGAAGTAGTGTGGCGCTGCTCACTTGTTTCACCAGCTCTTTCAGATGAGCTTGATCATCATTGTAAATTAAGATATCCGATACTGTTTGATTTCTAATTAAATTTAATTTAGCTTCTTCATAAGCTTCCTTGGTACCATGATAATCTAAATGTTCTGCTGTTATATTGGTAATGACAGCAATTTCTGGTCGTATAGTTGGTATTCCCATTAATTGAAAACTTGAGAGTTCTACCACCAAATCATCATCTACACCAACTTCTAAGGCCACCTGGCTCGCTGGAACTCCAATATTTCCAATCGCATACGCCGAACCTTTTTCTCTGTCTTGACTGAGTATTTCTTGTATCATTGAAGTCGTTGTTGTTTTCCCATTTGTCCCTGTTAGTCCAATGATGTGCGACTTCATAACTGATGTAGCAACTTCTACTTCAGTTATGACTGGAATTTCTTTTTCCAAAGCTTCTTTCACAATTGGATTTCTATAAGGGATACCTGGATTTTTTACTAATATTTCAAAATCTTTATCCATCAAGTCTGTTGGATGTCCACCCGATATCACTTGAATTCCTGAACGCTCTAATTCCAATGCATCTGCATCTTCCGTTAAATCTTTCGAATCATTGACGGTAACTATAGCGCCGAGCTCTAATAATAATTTTGCTACATAATATCCACTTTTAGCTAAACCTAGCACTAAAACTTTTTTATTTTGATATGGATTATTCTCTAACATACAGAACTCCTTTTTATTTCATTCTTTATATTTAAACTAACCAAATAGCAAGAAGAGAGCTTGCCAAACCAATTGCAGAGAAAACACCTACTATTTTCCATTCTGACCAGCCGTCCATCTCGAAATGATGATGGATAGGACTCATTTTAAAAATTCTTTTTCCTCTTGTTTGAAAAGAAGCAACTTGTAAAATAACACTTGCTGTTTCAATTACAAAGATGATTCCAATCAATAATAGGGTCCACTCAAGATTTAGCAGGATAGATATCCCTGCTAAACCTGCTCCTAAAGCTAATGATCCCACATCCCCCATGAAAATTTGTGCAGGTTTCCGGTTGAAATATAGGAATCCTAACAAACCTCCTACTACGCTTAACGCAAAAATCATGACACTCCAATTTTCTTGTAAATAAGCTAGATAGGCATAGCTAGCATAAGCAATCATGCCCGTAGAACCTAGCAAACCATCGATACCATCTGTTAGGTTAGTGGCGTTTGAAAAACCAACTAGCCAGAAAGTTGCAAATATCCCATAAAAATAGCTTAAATGGATATTCCCAATAAATGGTAAGTTTAATTGGTTACTAAAGCCATTAACTGAAAGTACTAGATAAAAGACTAAACCAATAAGCAGTTGAGCCAGAAATTTTTGCCTACTTGTTAAACCCAAGTTTCGCTTCATAATCAATTTAATAAAATCATCGATGAATCCAATCAACCCATAAGCAACAAACACAATGACTAATAACCATAGAATTAAACTTCTATCTAAGTTTACCAGTGTTCCAATGCCTGTTGTTAAAATTGTTGATAATATAAATGCGATTCCTCCCATAGTCGGGGTACCACTTTTCTCTTGATGCCAACTTGGACCATCATCTAATGTTATTTGCCCTAATTGCTTTTCTCTAAAATACCGTATTATAAAAGGCATACCAAAAAGAACAATTAACATACTTATGACTATAGGTAAAAAAACAATACTTACTCTTTCCATTACTGACTCCCATTTCTAGTATTTACTATTATTTAGACACAATTTTTTTAATGCTAAAAAGTGGAAGTAGAATTTCAGTCTATCTTCCACTTTTTTAATTATTTATTATCTTTTAATATAATTTTATTCACTATCATTTGCTTCCTCTAATTCTTCTGTACTTTCTTCTGTACTTTCTCCTGGTCTTTCAGAAGATAAAGTAATTGTAATAGTTACTCCCGGTGCCATATAAGACCCAGCTGCCAAGCCTTGCTCCGTAACGTAACCCTCTCCAACAAAATTCATTTTTGTCCCTGTTAGTTCGGCTACCTTTAACGCATCATTTCTGGACCAGTCCGTTAAATCTGGCATTGTTGTTGCACCATTTGTCATTAAGATGATTTGCTGGTCATTGAATAACGGTGTTTCTGGGTAAGGCAGTTGTTGAACAATTTTATCACCGGTACCAATCAATGTATAGTCATTAGCTAACTCTGCTACAGATGCAACCGCTTCTTCCACGGTTTGATCTAAAAGAGACGGCGTGCTAACATATTGAATATTTTCACCATCAATTGAAGTGTTTTCTGTCTCTTGAGTAAAATCAATAATACGATCGACCAATGGATGATAAATTTTTTGGACAACCTGACTCCCTGTTCTTGCATCGGCAGAGTAACTTGGTTCCTGTACCGTTATATACACAAGGTATTCCGGGTTTTCAGCCGGAAACATCGAGGTAACAGAGTGGATATACTTAGATGTTGAATAACGTCCTGTACTTGGATCTACTAACTGGGCTGTACCTGTTTTAGCTATGATAGAATATCCTTCTTTTTGATAATCTTTCGCGACAGAATTCTCCATTTCAGTTGCTTGTTTCAAATAAGCTAGTGTTTTCTCAGCTGTTTCTTTTGAGATCGGACTTTCGAGTTTTACCGTTTCATAAACACTCTCAATTTCTGTCCCACTTTCAACACTTTTTTTAACGATTTTTGGCTTAAGCATCTCACCTTGATTAGCAACGCTATTGAAGGCCTGTAGCATTTGAACAGGTGTTACTGATACACCTTGCCCAAACCCTGTATTAACTTTTTGTAGCGGCCATTCATAAGGATTAGATCCAGCTTGTTCACTTGGTAAATCAATACCTGTTTGCTTTCCTAAACCAAATGCATCTAGATATTCTTTCCACACATCATGGCCCATTTGTTCGACTAGACTTACAAAAAGCACATTACTAGAGCGCGAGACTCCCTCAATTTCTGAAATCCAGCCCCAACCACTTGGATTGTAATCACGAACATATCCACCATGTATTTTTTGTGTTCCAGATTTGTAATAGCTATTTGGATTAAAGACTCCTTCTTCAATTGCTGCGGCGAGTGTCAGAACTTTCATCGTAGAACCAGGTTCAAATGTATATTCAGAGAGTAAATTCTGCCAAGTTTCAATATCCTCAAGCGTTGTGGCATTAAATGATGGCCGTTGCGCATTGGCTAAAATCTCACCACTTTTTACATCCATGACATTGACAGTTATTGCCTTCGATTCATTTTCACTTTGAACCTTATCTAAAATAATCTCTAAATGTGCTTGAAGTTTGTGGTCTAATGTCATGTACAAATCGTGACCATCTTTTGGTTCAACTTCTTCATTTTCTAATCCTGGTATTAAATAGCCGATACTATCTTTTTTGTACATCTTCTTGCCATTAATTCCCGTCAATAAATCATCAAATGTGTTTTCTAAACCGGATACACCAACTAATTCTTTTTCACTTTGCTCATCGTCTTTGTTTTTGTACTGAGCAAGCCCCACTGTGTGCGAAGCAAATGTTCCATTTGGATACAATCGCTTCTGTCTTTCTTCAAAAATAATACCTTTTAAATCTTTAGACTCTAAGTCGTTTTTTATATTTTGCACAGTGTGGTAAGACAAATTATTACCTGGCGCACCGAATTCTACTTGGTCCACATCTTTGTTTAGATACCCTAAAACATCTTGTTGATCCAAGTTAATATGCCGCGACAAAATTTCAGCAATCCCTACTTTATCCAATACGTGTTGTGGATTCTCTTCTGACGACCATTTATCTGTCAAAATTCCAGTCATTTTATAGGCCTTCGCATCAAGAGCAATTGGATTACCAAAGCGGTCATAAATTGTTCCACGTTTAGCCTGCAGTATTCTATTTCTTGTATACAAAGACTCTACATTTTCTTCTAGGTCTTCACCATTGATTTCACCTTGTACCATTATTTGAGAAAATCTTAAAAAGATTAAAGTAAAGGAGAAAAAAGTAAATATGAACAATAATGCTGAAAAATTACTTCTGTTTTTAGCTGAATTCATTTAGTACACCTACTCTCCTGGTGAGAGATTACGTATGTTTTCTTCGTGCAATTCTAAGCCATGTTTATTCGCAATTTCATAGATACGATCATATCGCGAAAGCTCATGAACATGTTGCTCTAAATTTTCAATTTCAACTTTTGTTGTTTGAAGCTGATTATTTAAATCCTGTACCTCTCGACTAGTAGCAGATAGGCCGTAGTCAGAGGACACGTTCAATAATAACAAAGCAAATACAATAAGACCTATCCCTGTAAGCAAAACAACTTCTAATCGACTAATACCTGTAGGTACAGGTAACTCCTGTAATTCAGGTGTAGCTATGGGAGCTTGTTCTATCTGCTCTTGTGCATAATACGAATGCTTTAGTAGCTCTTCTGCTTCTAATTTATGTGCCAAGTTGCTTTTCACTCTATGAATCCCCCTCAAATTATTTGTTTATTATCAGTCTAATTCTTTTTGTTTCTCAACGATCCGTAACTTTGCACTGCGTGAGCGCTTATTATCTTTCACTTCTTCTTCAGTAGGTAAGATTATTTTCCTATTAATTAATTTTAATGGTGCTTTTTCCATTTCGCTAGGTAAAATAGGTAAATCAATTGGCAATTCTTCAACTGTCGAATATTCTTTAAAGAGGTGCTTCACAATTCGGTCTTCTAAAGAATGGAAAGTAATAACACTTATTCTTCCACCTACAGTTAATAATTTTATCGCCTGTTCCAATGATTCTCCTATAACTGTTAGTTCATCATTAACAGCTATTCGTATCGCCTGAAAAGTTCTTTTGGCAGGATGCCCACCTGTTCGACGAGCCGGTGCTGGTATTGAATCTTTGATGATTTCAACTAGCTCAAATGTCGTTTCAATTGGACTCTCTTCACGACTTCTCTCTATTCTTCGAGCAATTTGTTTGGAGAATTTTTCCTCTCCATATTGAAATAAGATGCGGACCAAATCATGATATGACCACTCATTCACAATGTCATAGGCAGTTAGTGCCTGGTCTTGATTCATTCGCATATCTAATTGTGCATCGTGATTATAGCTAAATCCCCGGTGTCCATCATCCAACTGCGGAGAAGAAACTCCTAAGTCATAGAGCACACCATCCACTTTTTCTACTCCATGGCTAGCTAGGGCTGTTTTTAAATTTCTAAAGTTATCTTCAATTAAAGTGACTTTACCCATTTCAATCTCATCTTTTAAAGTGATTTTGGCTTGTTCTATTGCATATTCATCTTGATCAAATGCATATAGATGGCCATCTTCATTTAAATATTCTAGAATTTTCAATGAATGTCCTGCTCCACCGAGTGTGCAATCCACATAGATTCCATTCGGTTTAATATTTAATCCATCTACTGTTTCATCTAATAATACTGTTTCATGATTAAAACCCATTATGGTGCCCCCATTCAATCTTTTTTACGTTTTTAGTTGTTCTTATTATTTTTAAAATCCAAAGTCAATCATATCTTCGGCAATATCTTCATAATTTTCTTCAGCTTCTTCTGTGAACAATTCCCAATCATCTTCGCTCCAAATTTCAATACGATTTGAAACGCCTATAAAATAGCAATTTTTCTCAAGTGCTGCAAAAGTAATTAAATTCTCTGGTAGATTTATTCTTCCTTGTTTATCGATTTTGCATTCAGTTGCTGCTGAATAAAAAAAGCGCGTAAATTTTCTTGCATCTCTTTTAGCTAAAGGCAGCTCTTGTAATTTCTCTTCTAATTTATCCCATTCTTCAAGTGGATAGCCAAATAAACAGCCGTCCAGTCCACGAGTAACAATGAAACTATCACCTAGTTTCTCTCGAAACTTAGACGGTACAATTATCCGACCTTTTGAGTCGATTGAATGCTTGTATTCACCAAGTAACATTTCATTGCCTCCTTTCAGGATAAAACAAACTGAATTAAATTTATTCTACCACAATCTACCACTTGTCACCACTTTAAATCGCATTTCATTGGACTTTTCATGAAATATAATAACATGATCGAGTTAGGCCAACAAAAGTTCCCCTTACAAGGGTTTTGTAGCAGATAATTGGGCAAATAAAAAAACTTCAATGATTTGTGATAAATCACTGAAGCCCAAAACTTTTTATGATTTTTTTAATACTTGTACTATGAAAGTAAGTTTATATACATGCTATAACCACCAATAATCAGATGATAAATAAAGGATAATAGGAACGTATAACGCCACCAAGTCCTAAAAAAAGGTCCTATTAAAAGTTGGCGCTTAACAAATGCTAAATAAGAAGCATGTAGAATTCCTATTAGATTTAATGCGATATAAAAATACAGGTGAATTGGAACGTCCATCGCTAATTTTGTTTGAATTGCAATTGATAACAACAGATAGGGAGTAATTAAATCCACTACTCGAATTGAGAAAGGAAAAATATCAAATCCTTGTTTAAATTTAGCTCCTATTATTAGCATAACTATCGGAAATAGATAAAATAACACGTATAAAATATTATCAACTGTTTCACTCATACTCCCACTCCTAGATAGTAAATCTTTTGTTATTAATTGTAACAAAAAAAACGTCATTTGAATAGCTTCAAAGGACGTTCTTATTTGAACTTGATATTTAAAATTACTTACTAATTATTTCTTTTCCACCGTAGTGGCCACATGATGGACAAACGTGATGATTTTTTCTCATTTCTCCACAGTTTGAACACTCACTTAAATTAGGTAAGATTAATTTTTTATGTGTACGACGTTTTAATGTTTTTGATTTCGATGTCTTTCTTTTTGGTACTGCCATGTCTCAAACACCTCCTTAAAATTTTAAAGTCTTTCATAACTAACCTTTATTACTATTCGTCTTCTGTCTTAAAAAGATCTAAATCTTTTAAAACACCAAACGGGTTGTTCTCAGGAATCCCTGTCTCTTCCGATGAATTTGATAACATTTCATCTTCTAAAGTTAATCCCCAATCTTCTCCACTCGGTCTTTCATCAGATTCAATCTCTTCTTCAGAAAGAATTTTCATTGGTATCGCTGCTAAAATCGTATCTTCTATCGGTTTCTTTAAATCAAGAATATCTTGTTCTAAAGAAATTACGATTTTATTATCCAAGTCATCGTCTGTAGAATCATGACTATAATTAGGCGCCAAATATAATTCTGTTAATGGAACTGTCAAGTTAAAATCGACTGGTTTCAATGAACGTGACGACGGCAGAGTTAACAGAACATCTAATGTTACATCAACTAAAAACCGATTGTTACTCTCGCTACGGACGAAACCTGTGATCGTAATCGGTGTAGCATCAAGCAAATCTTTTTTTCGCTTTTTCAGCGAATTTGTCAAGTCAACTTTTCCATCAAGTACTAAAGGTTCATTTCGATACTTAGCAAGTTCTACTAAAGACCATTTTAATTTCATTTATGTCACCTCAATCTTAGTAACAGATTGTAATTTTGGATAGACAACATCATTTATTATACAAGTCCTGAACGCATCTGTCAATCAAATTTTATCGGCATTCTTGTAAAGTCTTGCTTTTCGATTAAATGATTCCCTAAACAATAAATTTTACCAACTTTAATATCATTTTCTAAATATAATTTTGTTTTTTGATTGATATTTGAAATGATTGGCCTACTTATTTTGTTTTTTTCCTGATTCAAATAAGTACGTCCCAGTTGATTGAATCCTAAAATGCGAATCGCTGGTTTATTCCTAAAAGCTAAATCCACATCTACTTTTTTAATATTTAATAGTACATAAGTAAATAAACGTTGTAACCTTGTTTGTGTATAACGTTTCGTCTTTACTTTCCGCATAAATTCTTCAAAACTACTGGAGTCATCAACGAAACTTTTCAAACGATTTTCTAAGCCTTCGGTCATTTGATAGATTTCTCTCAGTTCAGCTTCAGACTTTACAGTTAACTCATATTTTAAATAAGGAAAATAGTCTTCCCATGATACTTTTTGTTCTAGCTTCTTAGCAAAATATTGATAAGATGCCTCAGGTATATAGGGGTGGGTCTCTTCTCCTTTAAAGACTGCTTTTCGTAGGGCCGTTGCACTAGCGATTTCCGTTTGACTGGCAATCGCTGCTTCATGATAGGCTGATCCTTTTCTTACCACCGGTATTATTTCTATTTCATCTTTCAAATCCTTTTTTTGGATTTCTTTTTGATAGGAAAGACCTAATTGAATATTTGGTGATTGCAGATCAAGTGGAAATTCGGGATTCATTGTTAATAAAACATTCTCCATTTTCTTAGCATAGGGTAAATTCATCTCATCACTTGCTTGAAGTTCCTGTGCTATCTGCTTTTCGTTAGCCAGCATAAAACTAGCCGCCTCTAAAAAGTCGCTTTTTTGCCCTGCCTCTGTTCCAAAACTTAGATAGTCAATATTTAGTGCACTAAGAATTTCCAAGGCCCCTTTAGCGAAGAAATCAGCGGGCTGCACCCCCCATATAACTGGCAGTTCAACGACTAAATCTACCCCACCAGCAAGCGCCATTTGCGTGCGCGTCCACTTATCAAGAATAGCTGGTTCACCACGTTGCAAAAAATTACCACTCATTACAGCAATGACAACATCTGCATCGCTCTCAGCTCTTAATTCTTCTATTTGATAAGCATGTCCCTTATGAAACGGATTGTATTCTGCTACTATGCCACATGCTTTCATCTAAATCCCTCACTTTTGTGCTTTGAAAAACCAGCGGATATTATTCTCTCCCAATTCTTGGTCAAAATCTGCTGTAACTTCTATCTTAGAAAAGCCAGCCTCTTGTAATTGGCTCAGATAAAAATCTAGCGGGTACGTTCGTTCTTCATGTATTTCAATATGG
>CAYROB010000005.1:0-1413 GCA_964425775.1 uncultured Carnobacteriaceae bacterium | reverse complement strand
TCTAATTCTTCAAAAAATGACAGTTCATGTTCAATTGAATGCTCATGGATCCCTTTGTAACTATCCCAAATAAATACCAATTCAGGTATCTCATCATGATGCGAGTAACCATCTAACTGCTTGATATAATCTGTTGTGAACACATCAAATAAGAAGATACCCTCTTGATTCAAATGTGCATAAACCTCATTAAAAACGAGTGTTAAATCTTCAGGTGTCGGCAAATAACACAACGTATCACAAAAACTTATGATGCCATCATAAAAGCCAAATGCGGACAAATCACGCATGTCGCCTTGGATTAAAGGAAAGTGAATACCAGCTTCTACTTGCCTTTCTTTCGCTAAAGCTAACATTTCGTTAGATAAATCCAATCCAGTTATTTCATAACCCATTTTGGTCAGTAATATACCTAACTCGCCGTTGCCACAACCTAATTCTAGGAGGCTAGCATCGTTCTTTGGAATATTTCGACTAGTGTAATCACGCCATTTTAAAAATAAGCTCTCGTCCATTAATTCATCATAAACGCGCGCAAAAACTCCGTAAGTCATTAGGCTTCGACTAACCAATCTGTGATATCAACATTTTTAG
This sequence comes from uncultured Carnobacteriaceae bacterium, assembly GCA_964425775.1. GTDB lineage: Bacteria > Bacillota > Bacilli > Lactobacillales > Carnobacteriaceae_A > Atopostipes. Next base: position 819 of record CAYROB010000005.1, on the reverse strand, counting down.
CTTCGGACCATAAACCCTCTAATTGATAATGACTACGCTCTTCTTGACTAAAGATATGCACGATAACTGAACCCAGATCAACTAATAGCCAATTACCAGTTTTCTTTCCTTCAATACTTTCAGCTTCATAACCATTTTCTCTACCTGCTTCAACTACGGCGTCAGCAATTGCATTAATTAACCGACTGTTTGATGCATGTGTAATCACATTGTAATCAGACATTATTGACACACCTTTCATGTCTAATGCAATGATATCTTGCCCTCTTCTACCATCTATTGCTTTAATAATACCTTCTAATAATTCTTCTGATGTTTTCCCCATTAATATAACTCCTCCAACTACTTTTCTATCCAAGCATTATATGTTTCAATTGTCTTTGGATAGATCTTCTTTTCTATGTCAACTAAATATTTAATTGTTTCAACTATTTTTAATTTTACAGCCTTCTCTAAGGATTCCTCTGCTTGAATGCGAGCCTGCGCGACACCGGGAAAGTTTCTTCCTGGCTCAATATAATCCGCCACAAACACTATTTGTGCTGTCAATGTCATTTCGCGTGTGCCAATAGTATGATGTTCTATACTATCAAGGATTTCCTCATCTTCGACATGAAATTCTCGCCGAGCTATAATTGCCCCGACAGGTCCATGCCAAATCTCACTGCCAAATTGTAATAAGTCTAGATTTAAATTTTCACTAATAACTAAATCTCGCATCTCTTCATCCGGTTGGTCTTTCGCTATGTCATGTAGTAATGCTGCGATACTTACCTTCTCCACATCTGCCTGATACTTTTCAGCTAAATGAATAGCAGT
>CAYROB010000004.1:16625-16879 GCA_964425775.1 uncultured Carnobacteriaceae bacterium | reverse complement strand
TAATTACCGATGCGATGCGCGCAAAAGGTGCTCCTGAAGGTGAAAGTGAATTAGGTGGGCAAAAAGTATTTGTTGAAAATAAACAGGCGCGTTTAGAAAGTGGCGCACTAGCCGGATCCGTGTTAACATTTAATGATGCCTTTAAAAATATGATTGAATTCTCCGGTTGTACAATCGAAGAAGCAGTCAAAATGAGTTCAGTCAACCAAGCGCGAGAATTTGGTTTGGATAATAAAGGGTCATTAGTAAAAGGA
>CAYROB010000004.1:3360-16615 GCA_964425775.1 uncultured Carnobacteriaceae bacterium | reverse complement strand
AAAGAATAATATTAAAGTTGTTGTGGTGGAAGATAAAAATGCTGGAGGTAAAGAAGCTTTTGAAATCATTAAGCAGGAATTAGCTGCTGGAATGAAAGTGATTGGTTTACCTACAGGTAGTACACCCGAACAAATGTATAAAGAAATGCGTGAGAGTGATTTAGACTTTTCAGATGTTGTAGCAATCAACTTGGATGAATATATCGGTTTAGCTCCAGAGCATGAGCAAAGCTACCACTACTTTATGAAAGATAAATTGTTTAACGCGAAAGAATTCAAAGAAACACACATGCCAAATGGCTTAGCGTCAGAGGAAGAAACAAGTCGTTATGATGAAGTCATTGAAAATAATCCAATTGATTTACAATTTTTAGGAATTGGAACCAATGCGCATTTAGGATTTAACGAACCAGGTAGCCCACTAGATGGATTAACTGCAAAAGTAGACTTAGCAGAAGAGACAATCGAAGCGAACAAACGATTCTTTGATTCAGCGGATGATGTGCCGAAACAAGCGTACTCGATGGGACTTGGCTCAATTATGTCAGCAGATAAAATTGTATTGATCGCCTATGGTGAAAACAAAGCTGAAGCCGTTGCAAATGCAATCAATGGTCCAATCACCGAAGATGTACCAGCGAGTATTTTACAAAAACATAAAGATGTTACATTTATCTTGGATGAAGCAGCAGCAAGTAAACTGTAATTAAAAATAAAATAAAAAAGCTCTTATGATAGAAGTCTCGGTGTTCGAGATTCAGTTGATCATAAGAGCTTTTTTTAATTATCGGATGAATTAGTTGTTAGTGGGTAGAGTTGAATACCTAAATGTCTTTTCAATTGATTGCTTGTCTGGGTAAGGGCTTCATCATTTGCGCGCCAAATATACAAGTTTTTACCATAACTTGGGAAATAGAGAGAATCCCCTTCGCCTTCCAGTGTTAACTGTTCAATAGAATTTAGTGCTGGATGGTAATTTAGTGCTATTTCGATCATCTGATCTGAACTAGCATTGGTTTTTAGATAGGGGCTGACTGAATCTAAGATAGAGGTCAGTCTAGGAATGGATTGAGCAGAATTTAGTTTTTCTAAGATTCCCACAATGACTTCTTTCTGGCGGTCTTGTCTACCAAAATCTCCACGCGGGTCTTTTTTACGCATGCGTGCATAAGCGAGGGCTGCGTCACCATCTAATTCTTGTCGACCTTTACCAATAAACTCAGCACCTTCAGTAAAGGCACGTTCGGAGTTTACGGTCACGCCATCAACCGCATCGACTAATTCAACTAGTCCATCAAAATTCAGTGAAGCATAAAAATCAATCGGAATATCTAGATAATCACTGACCATTTCCCTTGCTAAAAATGGACCCCCAGTAGCATAGGCTGCATTTATTTTTTCATCTCTTCCATTAGGTAGGGTGACAAAGGTGTCACGCGGAATCGAAACCATTTTCATACTTTCGGTAGTGGGGTTGATTGTTGCAACAATGATCGAATCACTTCTGACAATCCCATCTTCCTCGATATCTGTACCTAAAATCAACACAGAGAAAGGATCGAGAGATTTCAGTTGCTGAGTATTTTCAAGGGTTTCAGGTTCGTTTTCAATAGTGTTTTCACTAATGTTATCTAAAAAAGTTAATACTTTACTTCCATAGTATCCACTGACAGCGCCTAAGAAAACAGCGAATAAAAGAGTAAGACTTAAAAGAGTTTCCAAGAATATTTTTTTAAAACGTTGTTTTTTCTGATATTTATAGGATCGCATGTTCACCATCAATTCTTTTATAATATGTTTTCTGTAAACTATATTATATTTTAATATACTAATAGGTAGATTGCAATGACATTTCCTATTAGAGTCGTGATTATTGTTCGACTGGAACTTCGATCCATGCTTTGTTCGTAATTTCAACGACACCTTCAGCACTTGTCCAGTTTGCAATATCTTGGGTAAATTGCTCTTCAGCTTCTAAAGGAACGACACAATGGTAAGTTACATTTTCAGTAAAACTAATATCTTGAATTGTGTAGCCAGCTTCACGTAAAGAATGCTCAACATGACCACTTTGCGGATAGTTGACTGTCACGTCTATCAGCTGTTGCAATTGTCGCTCAACGACTCCTACCTTGTCTACTGCTTGATTTACAGACCCACCGTATGCTCGAATAAGTCCACCAGCTCCGAGTTTAATCCCTCCATAGTAGCGTGTAACAACTGCAGCTACATTTTTAAGATTTCTTTTTAAAAAGATTTCCAACATTGGAACACCAGCTGTTCCACTCGGTTCACCATCATCATTTGCTCGTTGGATTTCGTCATTCAGTCCTAGCGTATAGGCGGAGCAGTTATGTGTGGCCTTCCAATGTTCTTTTTTGATTTGTTCAATAAATTCGATTGCTTCATCTTCAGATTCTACACGTTTTAAATGACAAATAAAGGTTGATTTCTTTATTTCCATTTCGTCGATGCCATTTTCTTTAATTGTGCGGTAGTTTTCCATTTACATTGCCTCCTAGAATTTAACTCCACTCTATTTTAACAGAAAACCCTGAATTATAAATGGATTTGACTGTTTCCTGCAAATCTATTCTATAAGGGGGGAGAATGTTGGAACTTATATTAGCTGGAAGAGAATTATTAATCGATGAAATTCCGTTTGAACTGCGCCAAAAAGTAGAGAGTCAAGCAATGAAAAGCAAGCAATCCAAAACCTATGTTGAAAGAAAAGGAAAGTTTTTTTGTAGGAGATGTCAATCTGAAATGTTTCAAACAAAGGCAAACGAATGTATTTGTGGACAACCTTGTGCGTATTGTAGGAACTGCCTACAGATGGGAAAAGTGAGAAAGTGTTGTTCATTTTATTCCCAAGTTGAGCAAAATAATTTCAATTTCAAGGGTTCTAACTTGCTTGCTTGGAATGGAAAATTATCAGAACAGCAGCAGTTTGCTTCAACAGATATTCAACAGACGATTGCTGCCAAGGAAACAAGGCTGCTTTGGGCGGTGGCTGGTGCTGGAAAAACCGAAATGTTATTTCCTGGAATTGAAAAAGCATTACAGAATGGCGAAAGAGTGTGTATTGCTTCACCGCGGGTAGATGTCTGTTTGGAACTGGGGCCTCGAATCCAAGCAGCATTTCCAACCATTCCTTTGGCCATCTTGTACGGTGAAATGGAAAAAGCGTATGAATACACACAGTTGGTTATCGCAACAACGCACCAATTGTATCGATTTAAAGAAGCTTTTGATTTATTAATTATTGATGAAATCGATGCCTTTCCTTTTGAGTTGGATCAATCGCTCCAATTTGCAGCAGACAAAGCGCGAAAAAAGGAATCAGCGCTCATCTACTTATCCGCAACACCGAATCAACAGATGCAAAAAGAAGTGAAGCGAGGAAAGTTACAAGCTACTATATTACCGGCGCGATATCATGGGTACAAGTTGCCACTCCCGCAAACAAAATGGTGTGTAAATTGGCAAGTAAATATTCTGAAAAAATTTAAAAGAACATCTTTTGGTAAAGATTTTCACCAGCGTATTGAGTCGGAACAAAGATTTCTAGTGTTTGTACCAAATATTGAATGGATGCTTGAGTTTGAGCAGGTCTTAAAAAAATTGTACCCATCTATTCTATTTGCAAGTGTCTCTTCAGGGGATCCCATGCGAAAAGAGAAAGTAATGAAAATGCGGCAAGAAAAAGTTCAGTTTTTAATAACGACTACAATCTTAGAACGAGGGGTTACTTTTCCAAATATCGATGTGTTGGTTATTGGGGCCGAAGACCGAATTTATACTGAATCAGCACTTGTGCAAATAGCTGGTCGCTGTGGGCGGTCAGCAACCTATCCAACGGGCGATGTAATTTATTACCATGATGGAAAGACACTAGCAATCAAGCGGGCAGTCAAGCAAATTAGCCAGATGAATCGGCTTGCTCAAAAGAAAGGGCTGGTTCAATGAACAGCTGTATTTTTTGTGGGAAAGGTATTTCATTCCCACTATCGTTGTCATTTATCTTTTCGACTAAAAAATTAAGAGAATCGATAATTTGTCAAACGTGTCGAAGTCAATTTCAGAGAATTGCTTTAGCTGAAGCTTGTCCGGGGTGTTCGCGACCACAAAAGGAACAAACCTTATGTTTGGATTGTCAGGAATGGCAGAAAGAATATCCGGCTTTAAGACAAAAACATACGTCCTTATTTAGATATAACGAGATGGCCAAAGAATATATGAAGGCATTCAAGGTTCAAGGAGATTTAGTCTTAGCAGAATTATTTACTGTCGAATTATCCAAAGCCCTTGCAGATTATCAGAAAACGCATCACATCGTTCCGATTCCGATTAGCAAAGAGAGCATGGCAAATAGGGGATTCAATCAAGTCAGTCTGATACTGGAGAAGTCCGGGATACAATATGTGGACTGGTTAAGCCATACAGGTGTTGGCAAAAAACAAGCGACTAAGAATCGTAAAGACCGATTGTTAGCTCAGCAATTTCTGGAGGTTAATCTCGATGCAAAAGAACGTAGGCAAATAAATAAACCCATATTAATTGTTGATGATATCTATACAACCGGACGGACAGTCGTACATGCCAAAGAAGCATTTCACATATTTATTACATCGACGAATGAAAAGAGAGAGAATAAAAATATAGAAATAGCCTCTTTTTCCCTTTTTCGATAAGCTGTCATAGTTGTTAACCAGCCAATTATAAGCAGTAAGAGTGAATAACTTGTCAATAAAAAGACATCTTCTTGTTTTTAAAAGCGCTATCAGGTATAATGGAGTTACTTATAAATGGGGAATATAATTAGTTGTTTTATATGAAATATTCCTTTATTTAAATGTTGAAAATGGACGGAAGGGTGATCTATTATGTTAAACTATAATGTACGCGGAGAGAATATCGAGGTAACACCAGCTATTAGAGACTATGTGGAGTCAAAAGTTGGAAAGATTGAAAAATACTTCGATGAAATGCCAGAATCAAATGCACATGTTAATTTGAAAGTCTATTCTGACAGAACAGCAAAAGCCGAGGTAACAATCACACTACCACACATGGTTCTACGAGCTGAAGAAACATCACCAGATTTATATGGAAGTATTGATTTAGTTTCGGATAAATTAGAGCGACAAATTAGAAAATATAAAACAAAAGTGAATCGTAAATTCCGCCATCAAAAGGCTGAATTGCAGGAGGTAGTATCACCAGAATTGGTAGAAAAAACTACACCAGCAAAAGAAAAACAAGATACCGATGCACTAAGAATTGTGCGTAAGAAACGATTTAACTTAAAGCCAATGAATGCTGAAGAAGCAGCGTTACAAATGGAAATGATCGGCCACAGTTTCTTTGTATACTTTGATGCAGAAACAGAAAGTACAAACATTGTGTACAAGCGTGACGATGGCGACTACGGTCTGATTGAAACAGATGAAAATCGCGCAGAAATTTAATTTATAATTTTTATAAAAAAGGAACAGGGATTTATTCCTTGTTCCTTTTTAAATTGCTTTACGCTTTCAGGCTAGTAATATATTAGTAATTGTATTCCGTCTTGATTAATGCTAATATATTTGTTAGTGTAAAAATGTTTTGAACGATCGGTTTAATCGTTTTGATTATTAAATGACAAAATAACTTTACCAATTAAAGATTAACTAAGGAGATTAAAAAAATGGTTCAATTTTTAAAGCAATTATTTGATACAGATCGACAAGCCTTGAAGAAGTATGGGCTAGTAGCTGATCAGATAGAAGAGATGGCCGACGAATATGCTAAGCTATCAGACGATGATTTACAAGCGAAAACACCGGAATTACAGGATAGAATAAAGGGTGGCGCAACTTTAGATGAAGTTTTACCTGAAGCTTTTGCAACTGTTCGTGAAGCATCTAAACGTGTATTAGGACTATATCCTTTCCGTGTTCAGTTAATGGGTGGAATAGCTTTACATGAAGGTAATATTGCAGAGATGAAAACGGGTGAAGGTAAGACTTTAACCGCGACATTACCTGTGTATTTAAACGCATTGTCAGGAAAAGGTGTGCACGTTGTAACAGTTAACGACTACTTGGCTACTCGAGATGCTGAGGAGATGGGTGAACTATACGAATGGTTAGGTCTTTCTGTCGGTTTAAACTTAAATGAAAAATCCAGTGCCGAAAAACGCGAAGCGTATGAAGCAGACATTACGTATACAACAAACAATGAATTAGGATTCGACTACCTCCGTGATAACATGGTTGTCTATAAAGACGACATGGTTATGCGACCATTGTCATTTGCTGTTTTAGATGAGGTTGACTCGATTTTAATTGATGAGGCTAGAACACCATTAATTATATCAGGTCAAGCAAACCGAACAACTTCTTTCTATACTCGTTGTGATTTCTTTGTTAAAGGTTTAAAAGAAGACGAAGATTATACAATCGACTTACAATCAAAAACAATTAGCTTCACTGAAACGGGAATTGATAAAGCCGAAAAAACATTCCGAACAGAAAACCTATATGATGTAGCAAACCAGGAACTTGTTCACCATTTAGACCAGTCATTACGTGCAAACTATATTATGCATCGAGACTTTGACTATGTAATCGATGAAGAACAAGTGAAAATTGTTGACCAGTTTACCGGACGAATTATGGATGGTCGACGTTATTCTGATGGCTTGCACCAAGCAATTGAAGCAAAAGAAGGCGTCGAAGTTCAAAAGGAAACAAAAACAATGGCGACAATTACCTTCCAAAACTTTTTCAGAATGTATGAAAAATTAGCTGGAATGACTGGTACTGCTAAAACAGAAGAAGAAGAATTTACAGAAATTTATAACATGAATGTAATTGTGATCCCGACCAACCGTCCAATGATTCGTGATGATCGCGATGACATTATTTATCCAACACTAGAAAGTAAATTCCAAGCAGTTGTTGCGGATATTAAAGAGCGTCATGAAACAGGGCAGCCAATATTAGTTGGTACTGTAGCCGTAGAAACATCTGAGCACATTAGTGAATTGCTTGAAAAAGAGGGCATTTCGCACGAAATCTTAAATGCGAAAAACCACTTTAGAGAAGCGGAAATTGTTATGAATGCTGGACAGCCAGGTTCTGTAACGATCGCAACCAACATGGCTGGACGTGGAACGGATATTAAATTAGGACCTGGTGTAATCGAAAACGGCGGTTTAGCTGTTATCGGAACCGAGCGTCATGATTCACGTCGTATTGATAACCAGTTACGAGGACGTTCAGGTCGTCAGGGAGACCCAGGAGTTTCACAATTCTATCTATCATTAGAAGATGACTTAATGAAACGTGCAGGATCAGATGCGATTCAAGATTTATTAGAACGACTACAAATTGACGGTGATGATGCAGTCATCCAAAGCCGTATGATTAGTCGTCAAATTGAATCAGCACAAGAGCGTATTGAAGGGAATAACTACGATACACGTCGAAGCGTCTTACGTTATGACGATGTTATGCGTGAGCAACGTGAAGTTATTTATGCACAGAGACAAGAAGTGATTCTAGAAGATGAATCATTGTCATACATTACAATTCCAATGATCAAGCGAACAATTGATCGTTATGTAAATATGCATACACAAAATGAAAATCCAGCAGACTGGAACTTGGAATTCTTATTAGAATTTGCACATACTGTTTTACTAAAAGAAGATGATTTGGAACTGGAAGATTTCCAAGGAAAAACAGTTGAAGAAATTCGTGAGATGTTACAAAATCTTGCTGAGGAAAACTATGAATTACAACGAGAGCATATCGAACAAGAAGGATTGTTCTTAGAGTTTGAAAAAGTAGTTATCTTACGTGTTGTTGACCAACAGTGGACTACTCATATTGATGAGATGGACCAATTACGTCAAGGAATCGGTCTACGATCATATGGTCAATCAGACCCATTGATTGAGTACCAACAAGAAGGTTACCGCTTATTTGAAGAAATGATTGGCGACATTGAATATGAAATTACGCGACTCTTAATGAAATCGCAAATTCGTCAAAACTTAGAACGTGAGCAAGCAAAAGCGAGCGCACAACCTAAAAAGAGAGTGAAGCCGAAATTAAACACAAACTAAAGATAAAGGTCGCCCGACATATTCCGCAAAATATGTTGGGTTCTTTATTCTTAAAAGGGGAATAGAATATGGAATTAAGTGAAATACGAAAAAAAATAGAGCAAATGAGTACTAAAATTAACGCATTCAGGGGGTCTCTTTGATTTAGAAAAAATGGAAGTTGATGTCAAAGAGCATACTGAAATGATGAATCAGCCTGGCTTTTGGGATAATCCTGAAAAAGCTCAATCTTTTATCAATGAAGCAAATGAATTAAAGAAAAAATATGATTCGTTTATGAGTTTAAATGACGGCATTGAAGAGTATCAATTTATGTTAGAGATGATTGAAGAAACAGGCGATGAAGATCTGATTCTTGAAATAACTGAAGGAATCCAAAAACTTGATGCAGAAATCGAAGAATTTGAGTTACTCATGTTACTGAGTGGTCCTTATGATTTAAACAATGCTATTTTGGAATTACATCCAGGGGCAGGTGGAACGGAATCCCAAGACTTTGGCGATATGTTGTATCGAATGTATACCCGTTGGATTGAACAGCAGGGCTTTACCTATGAGGTAATTGATTATCAAAGTGGGGATGAAGCGGGGATTAAAAGTGTTACTTTATTAGTCAAAGGTGAATATGCTTATGGTTTACTAAAGGCTGAAAAGGGCGTTCACCGCTTAGTCCGTATTTCTCCGTTTGACTCGGGTGGACGCCGTCACACGTCATTTGTCTCGTGTGAAGTCACGCCCGAAATCACGGATGATGTCGAGATAGAAATCAAATCAGAAGATATTCGAGTCGATGTGTATCGAGCTGGTGGAGCCGGTGGACAACACGTTAACGTGACCGATTCGGCTGTCCGAATGACGCATATCGAAACTGGACTAGTAGCGACAAGCCAGGCTGGAAGATCTCAGTTAGCTAACCGTGAATTAGCAATGCAGCTATTGAAATCAAAACTTTATCAAAAACAAGTTGAAGATAAAGAGGCAGAACTTGCTAAAATGCGTGGAGAACAAAAAGAAATCGGCTGGGGTTCCCAGATTCGTTCTTATGTCTTCCACCCGTATTCAATGGTCAAAGATCATCGAACTGACTATGAAACCGGGAACACGGATGGCGTAATGGATGGCGATTTAGATCCATTTATTGAAGCGTATTTGCGTTTATCATTAAATGAAGAAAGTTAAATGAATAAGATATAGAAGAAACTCTTGTTTTTTCAGGACTTTACCTGAGAAAATGAGAGTTTTTTATTTATTTCATATTTCACGGAATTTCTACCGTTTTTCTTGAAATATATGAAAGGTACGAAAGGCTGTTATACAAGGGTTTGTATCTGAATATTAAGAGAAGATGCAGTGTCTGAAATATATCGACCGGATTGAAATAATATTGTAATCTAATTTAAACATAAGAAGTAAAATATGATGCTATACTGTTTTTAGTCGGCAGGAGAGACTGCTGATTTTTTGTTGACTACAGTGAAATAGAATAGTAGACACATGAATCTAGAAGTTTGAGATTTAAAAACTAAATTAAAGTAAGGTGTTAAAAAAGTATGATCAATATGAAAAGTGTAAAGAAAGTTTATGATAACGGAATTACAGCATTACATGATTTATCCGTTCAAATCGATCCAGGAGAATTTGTATATGTTGTAGGGCCAAGTGGAGCTGGAAAGTCAACATTTATGAAGTTGATTTATCGAGAAGTTGTTCCAACATCAGGTACGGTAAAGGTAGCTGAGTTTGACACTGTGAATATGAAAGATAGTGAAATTCCATACCTTAGAAGACAGGTTGGTGTAGTATTCCAAGATTTCAAACTATTACCGACACTCACAATTTTTGAAAATGTTGCCTACGCGATGGAAGTATTAGGTAAGACACCACGTCAAATCGAGACACGCGTAACAGAAGTATTAAAATTAGTTGGTCTCAGCCATAAAACAGATATGTTACCAAACGAGCTTTCTGGTGGGGAGCAGCAACGAGTGTCAATTGCACGAGCGATTGCGAACATGCCAAGTGTTTTAGTGGCAGATGAGCCTACTGGAAATTTAGACCCAGAAACATCAAGAGATATTATGAAAATTCTTGAGCAAATTAATAAACAAGGTACAACGATTGTCATGGCAACACACCATTCAGAAATCGTTAACGAATTGAAGCATCGAGTATTGGTTATCGATGAAGGTCGTCTCACGCGAGATGACGTAGATGGAGGTTACGACGATGCAAACTAGAACAATGACTCGTCATTTAAAAGAAGGATTTAAAAGTATTCGCCGAAATGGCTGGATGAGCTTTGCAGCAATCAGTGCTGTAGCAATTACTTTATTACTAGTTGGTGGGTTAATTGCCACAGTAATGAATATTAACGAATTAGCTAGAAGTATAGAAGATGATGTCAGCGTCCGCGTATATATTGATATCGCAGCTGATGAAGAGGCCGAAGCACAATTACAAAAAGATTTAGAAAGCCTCGAGAATGTAGAAAAAGTAACGTATTCAAGTAACGAAGATGAATTAAGAAATGTTGTTGGAAGTTACGGAGAGACCTTTGAATTATTCGAAGGAGATACCAACCCGTTATACAACGTATTTATTGTAGATACAACAACTCCTGAATACACCGCTCAATTGGCAGATGAAATTGAGCCGATGGAATATGTTTCAGAAGTAAACTATGGTGGTGCTGATGCAGATCGACTATTCAGTATGACTTCGACGATTCGTAATGTGGGTGGAATTGTAATAGTTGCGCTAATCTTTACAGCGGTATTCTTAATCTCAAACACCATTCGAATTACCATCTTCTCTAGAAGTACGGAAATAGAGATTATGAAACTTGTTGGAGCAACAAACTGGTTTATTAGATGGCCATTTTTAATAGAAGGAGCACTGATTGGATTCCTTGGTGCACTAATTCCTTCGACAGTACTCTGGTTCTTATATGATGCAGTATACGCTACCATATCAAGGTTTTTAGATGGAACATATTTATCACTGCTACAACCCAATCCATTTGTGTATCAATTAATTTTATTGATCGCTGCCATTGGGATATTAATCGGTTCAATTGGTTCATCACTATCTATTAGAAAATTTCTTAAAGTTTAAAAACGTAGAATAAAAAAATCGAATTTATATTTGGAGGAAATTACTTTTATGAATAACAAGAAAATATTCACTTTACTATTAGCAGGTTCTCTAGGATTAGGATCGTTCATATCACCAGTCGTCTCAGCAGAAGCAGCACCATCTTCAGTTTCGGAGTATAATTCTGTAATCTCGACATTAAATTCAAAAGAAAACCAATTAACTCAGAAAGTGAACACCATTCAGAAATCAATTAAAGAGAATGAAGAAGAAGCTGAAACGTTAGTTGCAGAGATGGAAGCAACTGAAACTGAACTATCTGAATTAAGAGACGAAATAGAAGAACTAAAACTTGCAATTGAAAATCGTGAAGTTTTATTAGATGAACAAGCACGTGCATTGCAAATTGTTGGAGAATCTGGAAATGTAGTAAGCTTTGTCCTACAAGCTGAATCTTTAAGTGAAGTTGTTGGACGTGTTGATGTAGTAAGCAAAATAATTACTTCAAACAAACAAACAATTGATAAGCAAGAAGAAGATAAAGCTTTAGTTGAAGGTAAAGAAGAAGAAACAATTGCAAAGCAAGAAAAGCAAATGCAAACTGCTGCGAAGCTTGAAAGTAATAAAGCACTTTTAGAAGAGCAAAAAGCAGAACAAGAAAGTCTTTTAGCCCAAGTAGCTGCTGAGAAAGCAGTTGCCCAAGGTGAACGCGATGCATTAATTGCACAGGCAAAAGCAGCGGAGCAAAGACGAAAAGATTTAGCATCAGCACGTACGAAATCAAATTCTGTATCAACTGCTAGTTCAAGTGCTAACTCAAGTTCTAACTCAAGCTCAGATTCTAAGCCAGTTACAGTAGCAAGCGGTTCGGCTACAGCAGCACCTGCACCAGCACCGTCAAGTAATGGTGGATCAATTGTAGGAATTGCACACAGTCTTTCAGGAATTCGCTACAGCTATGGTGGACGAACAACATCTGGCTTTGACTGTTCAGGTTATACGTCGTATGTATTTAATCAAGCTGGACGTTCAATCCCAAGAACAGCAGCAGGACAATATGCTGGAACTCAGCGTGTATCAAGAGCACAAGCACAACCAGGAGACTTAGTTTTCTTTAGTCAACGAGGTGGAGTTGACCATGCAGGAATCTATCTTGGTGGTGGACGATTTATCGGATCACAAACTTCAACAGGAGTTGCAGTAGCATCACTTGACTCAGGATACTGGTCAAATTATGTTGTTGGATTCGGACGTTAATCGCTTAAAAATTACGAGTAAATTATTTTAAATATAAAATTCGATAAAAAACCTCAAGTATTTTTAAATATTTGAGGTTTTTTAGTATATAATAATAGATAAAGTCAATTCATAGCAATCTATACAGTGAAGGAAGTGGAAGTTTTAATGATGATGAAAAATATCTTATGGCTCCTCATACTATTTCTGGTACAACCCGTTTTTATTTTAGGTCTCTTTTATGCTTTGTGGAATCGAACTAAAAGACTAAAATACGTCCGAAAAAATTATCGACTAAACTTTAACCCAAGTCCCTTTGAAGTGACAGACTATCTGTTTAAAACATTGCTTCTAGGTGTAGTTTTATCTGTGATACTTGGAGTATTGGGTGTTCCGTTAACGATTGAATGGTATCTAGTTTATCAAGTCGTTACGGTAGTCCTGTTAATTATCAGTGGCACTCGATTTATTCACCCGTTATTTACTTTCTCAATGACATCGATTATCCTATTCGTGCTAGATCAATTGGGGCAGACGCTCTCACTATCACGCCTTGAAAATCTAATCAATCAAGATTCCATTATTTTAACTTTCCAACCTGAAAATATATCTACCTTAATTTTAAATAGCTTGTTTATGTTGTCAGTGATTTTGTTGTTTAGCGGATTTTTAATGAAGAAAAAAGATCGTAACAAGTTTTATCCAATCTTGCATTCTTCTAAAAGAGGAAAAGTTGTTGCTAAATATCAGAAGCGATCAATTTTCTTATTACCTTTATTTGTAGTTGTTCCAGGAACCTTGATTGAA
>CAYROB010000004.1:0-3350 GCA_964425775.1 uncultured Carnobacteriaceae bacterium | reverse complement strand
TCACTATTGGTGGGGAACGTTATGCTTTGCTTTTACTCCCATTTTTAATTGGTTTCCATTTTACAATATCAACACAGCTCTTAGGAAATGCACTGAAAAATATGAAAAAAGATTTACAAATATTGGCGCTGATTAGTTTACTTTTAGCGGGCATTTCTTATTTCTATATAGATTTTAGCATCTGGTCAACCATTGCAGTATTAATTGGTGGCTTCCTTGTCTTGTACCGCCATCGACAGCGTGAAAAGATGTGGACATTTAAATACGGTCCAGCTGATGAAGGTTTGCGGGTGATTGCCATCCGTCCCGATTCACCTGCTGAGCGCATGGGCTTATCCATTGGTGTCATCATCACTCATATCAATGATCAAGAAATGAATACGAAGGAAGAGTTCTATGAGATAATTAGTTACAATCGGTCGTATATTAAAATGCGAATTAAAAGAAGTGATGGCGAGATTATAATGGTGGAAACATCGCTGTATGATGATGATTATAATAATTTAGGTTTATTAATTCTTTGAGTTTAAAAATGAATAGCAAAATCAAAAAAGGAAGATATCATCTTCCTTTTTTTGACTGGCAATGAACAACTGGAAAAGACTAGTCATCTGTTCCATTTATTGTTATATTTGGAATGACTAAAGATGTTAATAAGTTTCAATTTTAATTTATTTTATCTAAAGAGAGGATGACGATATTGGCTGAGAAAAAAGAGCGTGCAATGAGTGGAGTGTTTTTTATGGCTGCATTCATGTCAATTGTTTCGTTAGTTTTGATCATTGTCTTTATTTTTACGAACGGGATTCCTGTGATGATCAAACATGGTCTAGATGAATTTCTGTTTGGAACAACTTGGAGACCAACAGCAAGCGAACCACAGTTTGGTCTGTTACCAATGATTTTAGGGTCAGTTTATGTCACAACAGGTGCGGCATTGATTGGTGTGCCAATTGGTATTTTAACAGCTGTTTTTATGGCAAATTATTGTCCACCAAGACTGTATAAGGTACTAAAACCAAGTGTAAGCTTGATGGCTTCGATTCCATCGATTGTTTATGGATTTTTTGCTTTACAGTTTTTGGTGCCGATTATTCGCGATCGCGTAGGTGGAACAGGGTATAGTATGTTAACAGCTATGATACTCCTGGCTATTATGATTCTACCCACTGTGATTGAATTATCTGAATCAGCCCTTCGAGCCGTACCTAAAAGCTACTATGAAGGAAGTATTGCATTGGGCGCAACGCAAGAACGCTCTATTTTTCAAGTGGTCATGCCGGCTGCATCTTCGGGAATTTTGTCGAGTGTGGTCTTGGGTATAGGCCGGGCGATTGGTGAAACAATGGCGGTTGTCTTAGTTGCTGGGAATCAGCCGGTCAGTCCGAATAGTTTATTGAAAGGTGTTCGAACCTTAACGACAAATATTGTGTTGGAGATGAGTTATGCTTCAGGCGATCACCGTCAGGCGTTGATAGCCACTGGAGTAGTGCTCTTTGTCTTTATCTTACTCATCAACTCAGTATTTATTGTCATAAAAAACAGAGAGGCGGCTAAATAATGAATAAAAGTAGACTGACACGTGGGCTTGTTTATTTAGGCGCTGGCATAACCTTTGGTGTCTTAGGCTTTATTATTCTCTTTGTGTTGCTCAAAGGTATTCCATATATTCAACCAAGTCTGTTTGCCTGGAATTACACGACTGAGAATGTATCCTTGATGCCCTCATTGATTACTACTTTATATGTGATTGGTGGTTCGTTATTAATTGCGGGGCCGATTGGGATTTTTACAGCGATTTATTTAGTCGAATATGCTGATCGGTCCAAGTTCATCGTAAAGTTAATTGCGATGGCGACTGATACGTTAGCTGCAGTTCCTTCTATAGTATACGGCCTCTTTGGCTTTTTATTCTTTGTTACGTATTTAGAGTTACAATTTTCTTTGCTTGCGGGAATTGCGACAACGACAATTATGGTCCTGCCATTAATTATTCGTTCAACGGAAGAAGCCTTACTTTCTGTTGGTCGCCCATTGCGTGAAGCGAGCTTTGCCTTGGGTGCCGGGAAGTTACGCACCATTTTTAATGTCGTGCTGCCAGTGGCCATGCCGGGGATTTTATCGGGAGTTATTTTGGCAACGGGACGGATTATCGGTGAATCTGCAGCTTTAATTTATACATTAGGTTCCTCTTCAAATCTTCCAGACTCTTTCTTTTCATCTGGTCGAACATTAGCGGTTCATATGTATGTATTATCAAGCGAAGGCTTCCATGTCAATGAGGCTTATGCCACGGCGGTTGTCTTATTAGTTGTGGTACTCGCTCTAAATGGATTGTCAACATTAGTTGGTCGTAAACTGGCCAAAGGGGGTAAATAATCACTATGAGTAAAATGAAAATAAGAGATTTGAATTTATGGTATAGCGATTTTCAAGCGTTACATGATATTGATATGGATATTTATGAAAATGAAGTGATTGCATTTATTGGGCCATCTGGTTCAGCCAAATCGACTTTTTTAAAAAGTTTGAATCGGATGAACGATTTAGTTGAAGGGGTACGTATTGAAGGAGTCGTTGAATTAGACGGAAAAAATATTTATGCACCAGATACTAAAATTAATGTATTGCGTAAAAAAGTCGGAATGGTTTTTCAAAATCCGAACCCGTTTCGAAAAAGTATTTATGACAATATTGCTTACGGACCCAGAACACATGGCGTTAAAGATAAAAATGAGTTAGATGAAATTGTCGAAACGTCCTTGAAATCTGCGGCAATTTGGGATGAAGTGAAAGATTATTTAGACCGAAGTGCCTTATCGATTTCTGGTGGACAGCAACAGCGGATTTGTATTGCGCGTGCTTTAGCGGTAGAACCACAAGTTTTATTAATGGATGAACCAACGAGTGCCTTGGATCCAATTTCAACTGCGAAAATTGAAGAGCTGGTAACGCACTTAAAGCAAGACTATACGATTGCGATGGTGACGCATAATATGCAACAAGCTTCGCGAGTGTCGGACCGAACAGCTTTTTTCTTAAGTGGCAAAGTAATCGAAGTAGATGATACACGAAAAATCTTTACCAATCCAGCGCAAGAAGAAACAGAGAACTATATATCTGGTCGATTTGGCTAAAGAAAAAATTATATAAAGGAGCGATGATTTTTGAGAACAGTATTTAGTGAAAATTTAGCAGAGTTGCATAAAGAACTAACTGAAATGGGTCGATGTGTTAACGTAGCGATTGGTCAGTCTGTAGAAGCTTTAGTTCGTCATAGTGTGCCGATTGCAACGGAAGTAATTGAAAACGACCTGGCTATTAATAGGCAGCAAAATGAAATAGACCAA
>CAYROB010000003.1:9153-18451 GCA_964425775.1 uncultured Carnobacteriaceae bacterium | reverse complement strand
CCGTTAGACTCTCTCCGCCAGGTATCCCGAGTTTATTTTTAATAATTGCTAGAACTGTAAAAATAGTTAAGGTTCCTACCACAGAAATCTTATAGTAGCCCATCCCGGTAGCGATTCCGATACCAGCCGTGGCCCAGATTGAAGCAGCCGTAGCTAAACCACTCACGCTTTTCTTGGTGACGATAATTGCCCCCGCTCCTAGAAAGCCAATCCCGCTAACAATTTGTGCAATGAGTCGCGTATAATCAGCAGCAAGAACATTGCTATAATCTCCACTTTTTGCAGCCATATTGAGAATTTGGTTGGTTGTTTGGATTTGAATTAACGCAATAATTACAGCACCAAGACAGACAAGCATGTGGGTTCGAAAGCCCGCACTTTGCCCTTTGATCTCTCGCTCGTACCCAATTAATCCCCCAAATATAACGGCCATCAACATCCGAGCTGTTAATTCCGTGATACTTAAATCAATCATCTTCGCTCCTCCTTTCATAATAATCAAATATTCTTACTTAGTTTACCACTAAATTTCACGGCGTTAAAAAAAATTTGTACAGACAGCTCTTTTGTAAGAGAATGAGGTAGGTTAAGGAAAAGAACAAATAAGGAAAAGGGAGATACTATGCAAAGAAGAATGACAGAAAATAAAAGGTCGATTGCACTCATTATTGCGTTAGCTATTTTGCTAATTACAGCCTTAGGTGATGTATTTTTAACACGTTTTCGTAATATAGGGCTTGAGAATGAATTAGAAGGAAGTCGTTTGTTAGAACAGCTTATGGGGGCTTCAGAGGAAGAAATTATTTTACAAGGAACGGATTATGAAAATCGAATTGTCGTGTTGCCAATTCAGGGAGTTATTGCAACTGACACGATGAGTGGCTTCCAAGAAGATTCAGTTGTGACCAAACTGGATGAAATTATGGAAGACTCCAGTATTCAAGGGATGATTTTAGAGGTAGATAGTCCAGGTGGAACAGTTTATGAAAGTGCGCGTATCTGGGAAAAAATAAAAGAGCTACAAGCTGAAACGGATATTGAAATTTATACATCAATGGGTACAGTCGCAGCGAGTGGTGGTTATTATGTTGCCGCACCGTCGGACAAAATATTTGCTGCAGAGGAGACAATCACTGGTTCAATTGGTGTCATTGCCGATTATGTTAATATTGCTGGCTTAGAGGAAAAGCTTGGCATCAAACATGACGTAATTAAATCAGGTGAGTATAAAGATATCGGTTCACCGAGTCGCGAGATGACGGAAGCAGAACGGGAAATTAATCAAGCGCGAGTCGACGAATTCTTCGAAAAGTTTATTCGTGTAGTCGCTGAGGGGCGGGAAATGCCTGAGGACGAAGTCTACACACTAGCGGATGGGCAGATTTATACAGGAAAACAAGCACTAGCGAACGGATTGATTGATGAAATTGGCTACTTTGATGATGCATTAGCGATGCTCATTGCCGACCTGGAACTAGAGGATCCGGTCGTATTTGAACAAGCTGATACCATTCCATCATTCTTTAGTCAGTTTTTAAGCCCATTAGTCCAAACAAAAGGTTCAGAGGACTCATTTGAACACGAAGCTTTTAAGTATATCGAAGAAAAACGTAGCAAAGGTAATTTTCCTGAGTTTTATTATTTATATGGAGGAATCTAAATGATTGAAATGAATGAAGTCCAAAATCTACCGAAGTTTGTGTATGGCTCTTTCAATAAGCGTTTTATTGCCTATATTATTGATGTCCTGTTAATAAACTCAGTTGCATCAGTCGTCACTACCATTTACACTTTATTTGGTTGGTCAGACAGTGGGGCGAGTTTTGGTTTGTTTAGTGTGACAAGTTTAGTCTTATATCTAGCTTATTTCAGTGTCCTGACGAAGTTTACTAATGGGCAGACGCTTGGAAAGATGATTATGGGTTTACGTGTTGTTTCACTCGATCACGAAGAATTATCATGGAGTGATGTGTTGACGCGTGAGCTTGTTGGTCGCTATATTCAAAAGGAACTAATGATTTTATATTTGTCTGTATTTTTCACTAAAAGAAGAGAAACGCCGGCTGATTTATTTACAGATACGGTGGTCATTTCAGAAGGGGCTTATCTTGATTTGAAAGAGTTTCTTAAGAAATAAAATTATAGAAGAATGAGGGTAATTATGAGAAAAACAAAATATGATATTTTAAATTATATTGCACAAGAAAAACCAACAGACTTAACGACGATGTCTGATGTGTTGGAAGTTTCGCAAGAGCAATTAGATGAATTAATCGATGAGCTGATTGAAGCAGATTACTTGAATCCTGATTGGACACTCACTGACAAAGATCACGTGGAAGTTTCTTCGAAGAACCCACGCAATGCAATTATTTTAGCCAGTGATTTAGGGATTGGTATGCTGACAGTTGGTAAAAATGTCCCGATTGGGCTGTTAGAATTAGAGGGCGAAGTGGTTATTGAGCGCTTGATCAACCAGCTTTATGAAGTCGGAATCTATGAAATTGACATTGTTGTCGGTTTCTTAGCAGAAAAATATGACTATTTGATTGAAAAGTACAATGTGAACCTCATTTACAACCCGGAATACGCCTCTAAAGCGAGTCTATATAGCTTGAATTTGGTCCAAGATAAAATTTCGAATACGTATATTTTCCCAGGAAATATTTGGGCTGAGAAAAATCCGTTTTCAGAAGAAGAACTCTATTCTTGGTATGGAATCTCGGATACAGTTGATAACAACAGTATTGTTCGCTTGAAGCCGCGCACCGGTTTGGTGAAAGTCGAGAAAGACAAGGGCGGTAACAGCATGATTGGGCTAGCTTATCTTTTAAAAGAAGAGGCTGCGATTTTGCGAGAACAAATGCAAAAGCAACTACAAAGTAAAAGAAAAAACAAGAAAATTTGGGAAGAAGCGCTATTTGACCAAGACGAAAAAATGATTGTGTATTCGAGAGTGTTTAGCTCAAATCAAATGTTTTCAATCAAAGACTATGAACAATTACGCCATCTAGAAGAAAGCTCAAGTGAACTCGACACAGAAATTATTGACTTAATTACGCAAGAACTTGAAGTCAATGCCCGTGATATTTATGACATCTTCATTCTGGAAAGTGGGAAAACAAATCGAAGCTTCCGCTTCACGGCGAAAGACAAGCAATATATTATGCGTATTCCTGGTGAAGGAACGGATGAACTAGTCAGTCGCGAAAATGAATATATTGTCTATCAATTACTTAAAGGGCGTAGTATTAGTGATAAAGTGGTGTAAGATATCAGAATTTATCGAAGGAACGCGTTCATGTGACCCGCATGATAAAAATGATGTCTTGGTGTGCATGCAAAAACTCAGACAGTTCCATGATTATAAATTAGAAGTCGAGCATGTTTTTGACCCATTTAAAGAAATTGAGCACTACGAGCAGTTACGCGGGGACACACCGTCAAAATATGCCGATTATGCTGAGACCAAGAAAAATATCGAGTCATTGAAACCAATTATCGATAATTTACCGAAAGAATGGGTACTGAGCCATTGTGATTCGGTGCCAGGAAACTTTTTACTGGCTGATGAAGAAGTATATTTAATCGACTGGGAATATGCTGGTATGCAAGATCCGCATCTGGATTTGGCCATGTTTTCCTTGTCTGCGATGTACAGTCGTGAAGAAGTAGATGCCTTGCTGGCTACGTATTTTGTCGAAGGTTACGACGAAGAAACCAAGTATAAAATTTATTGCTATATTGCGATCGGTGGCTTGTTATGGAGTAACTGGAGCGAGTACAAAGAACTTTTCGGTGTTGAATTTGGTGAGTATTCAACGAAACAATATGAATTCGCTCGAAACTATTATGAAATTGTTAAAAATGAATTTATCCCAACGCTGGATTTGTAGAAAGTAAAAAACCTAATTGTATGATAAAATAGAAGCACTATGTAAAAAAGAGAGGGGGTTCCTAAATGAAAAATGAGCTGTTGTTTGTCGATGGCTATAATATTATTGGCGCGTGGCCGCATTTAGTTCGTTTACAGCGGCGCGATGAATTAGCCTTGGCGCGCGATGTTTTACTGGATGAACTGAGTGAATATGCCAAGTATCAAAACATTGAAATCCGCGTTATTTTTGATGCAATGTTTGTTCCGGGTATTGAAAAGCAATATGACTACCATAATTTAACAGTTGTATTTACTAAAGAAGATGAAACAGCGGATATGTATATTGAACGAGCGGTTGGCGAAGAAAATTTATTTACGACGAATGTTGTTGTAGCAACATCGGATTTAGTCGAGCAATGGCTTGTTTTTCAAAGAGGGGCCTCACGTAAGTCAGCGAATGATTTATATAAAGAATTGCAGTATACAAAGGGAAACATTCAGTCCGATACCAAAGATTATAATCTAAAGCATCGGAAAAAAAGAGGCAGTTTAAGTGACGAGCAAGAAAATGCTTTAAGGCAATTAATGTGGGATTTAACAAAAACAAAACGGTGAAAACTGTGCAATCTATTGTTCAAAGTGTTGTGAGCGCTTTCATTGCGTGGGTATTTATGGCATTATTATTCTGTTGATTTTTTTAAACGAAAAAATACACAGAAAATAAGCAGTTCACTAGGAGGAAAAAATAATGCCGAAAACTAAGGACAATAGTGAAAACTACTCAGATTTATTAGTTCTATCACTACAAACAACCGGGAATAATCCTTTTGATGAGTTAGTAGAAGTCTGTAAGCCAATTACATATGGAGTAACGAAACGATATTTTCTACCGGATTATGACCGAGAAGATTTTTTACAAGAAGCACGAGCGGTGTTGGTCAGTTCAGTCGACAACTGGAGAATAGAAAAGGGAATGCCGTTTCTACAGTACTATCATATGCAATTGTTGAACCATTTGAATATGCTTGTTCGAAAAAATCATGCACATAAAAGACGAGTGAACTTGGTTACGAGTTCTCTAGATAATCTCATCGAAGAAGCGGGACTTCAGGTTCAAGGAAAAGCTTGCGTAACAACATCGCCTGAAGAGATGCTCATGCTACAAGAGAAACTAGACCGCTATTTATTGAAATTATCTGAGTTTGAATCAGAAGTATTTGAGCTGTATCTTAAGGGGCAGTCCTGTGAAGAAATCAGTCAAGTGCTGTCGACCACAGAAGAAAGAGTACAAAACGCGGTTTATCGCTGTCGCTCAAAATTTAAAAAAACCAAAAGATAATCACTCCTAAAAGTTGCTTTTATAGCAACTTTTTAACTTTTAGCGGAGAAAATCAGTCCTTAGTCGGTGCATAAGGCCGATTGCTTATGCTATAATTCAGCTAGAGAGAATGAAAAGGTAGACAAGGAGAGATAAAATGAAGAATTTATTTAGAAAACTAACTAAATTTATTGCGACGACAAGTGCAGGCTTGATGCTGCTAACTGCTGGTGCTGGTACCGTTCAAGCGATTGATCCAAGTATAGTTGATGAAGCGTGGGGCAAACCGACCTATATTTATGGTGGCGGCTTAAGCCAGGCACAGATTGAAGAAACAGCGAAACTCCTTTCAATTGATGATATGGGCGATGTTGCAAGTACAGGCGCAACCGGTCAGGACTTAGTGGATTATTTAGGTTACGGTTCTGGGAATACCGACAGCATGATTTCATCCGTTCTTGTTCAAAAATCCAATAAGGGTGGCGTGAGTGTTGAAATTATTACACCTAAAAACATTACAACAATTACTGAGCAACAATACACCAACGCTGCGATTACAGCAGGGGTAGAAGATGTTCAGATTGAGGTGGCAAGTATTCGTCCAGTAACAGGTGAAAGTGCACTAACGGGCGTTTACAAGGCGTTGGACGTGAATGGTGAAACCTTAGATAAAGAACGAATGGAAGTTGCTCAAGAAGAATTAGAAGCAACCAGTCAAATTGCGAATGAAGAAGATTTAGATGAAGAAGAGTCCAGTCGTTTAGACGGGGTAATTGTTGACATCAAACAACAATTAGGTGAAATCAAAGAACGTACCGATCAACTCGCAACGCGTGAGGAGATCGAACAAATTATTGAAGATGCGCTCGATAAATATGATTTGCGCGGTAGTGTTTCAGCCGAAAACATCAATATCTTAATTAATTACTTTGAGAAATACCAAAATACAAGTGCGATCGATTCAGAACAAGTAAAAGAACAGTTAAAAGAGTTCGCAGATAATTTTGGTGACCGTTTAGGAGAAGCCTGGGAACAAGCAGAAGAAAGTGGTTTACTCGAGAAAATCGGCAACTTCTTTAAAGATATTTTTGAATCAATTAAAAATTTATTTAACTAAAAAATAAAAGAACAAAATCCCCTCCCAAAAATTTGGAGAGGGGATTTTGTTCGCTTATTTGTAAATAATTCCAGCAGCCACACCTAGTTTATCCAGATGTTGATAAGCAATTTTTTCTAGACTTGAGCGTTTATCCATCTTTTCAATTTCAGCTAAGTTACTTGTGCCATAAATGCGGTCAAGGGCTTGTTTGGTATTGCGGTTCTCCGCAATAATCTCGAATCGCTTGGAAAAAGAAACAATATTGCTATTGGGCCTTAAAAGATCATGAGTTGGCCGATAGATCAACCAAGTTCGGCAGAGAAAAATTTCATAATTATGTGTTGGAAAATACCTTGCGAAAAAATCGCGGGCAAGCTTCAGCGATTCATCAATTTTCTCCGGCCTAAAATCCGTCTCTTTCAATATATGAATCATAATAATCGGTGTTCCTTCAGGGAAGCGTGCTTTCCACTTGTCAGATAAAGGCATGTACTGATAGGTTTGCCGTTCGATCTCTTGGTTGGAAAAATGCGTGATTTGATAACGCAAGGAGCCCAAGTCAAAGATTTCCCCTTTGTACAAAGGACTGAGCCAACGAAGATCACTAGCGCTCAAGCCATACTTGTCATAGTTGGTCTTGTAACGCTCCAATCGAAAGCTTAAATCGTAAATACTCGCGTAAAAATGACGTAGTTCAATCCCTTTTTCCTCATAAAAGTCTTTTAAGTCAAGCAGTTGGGCTAAGGATTCAAAGACAGCTTCTGCGGGGGCTAAATTTAGGATGGGATTTTCTAAATAGTCCACATGATAGGGTTGCTTAAATTGTTTCTGATAGGTAATTGGAAACTGCTGCTCGATATAAGAAATAAAGTTTTCAGAAAAGTCGGCTTGTTTTAAGATATCTATTATTCTTTTTTTCATTTTAAGTCTCCTTGGTACTTACTAGTAAAACACCCTCTCAGTACTCATACCAAGAGGGTGCATCATTATTTAATTGATTATTCGGTTAAGTGGACCATGAAGTAGCGACGGCGACCACGACGGACTAAGATAAAGCGTCCATCATAGCTATCGGCTTCGGTTACTCTGTAATCTAATTCTTGTTGTCTTTCACCTTTCAGGTAAATGGCACCATTTTTAATGCTTTCACGCGCTTGACGACGTGAAGATTCAATTCCTGTCACATCAACTAGGAACTCGACTAAATCCCATTCACCACGTGGTACTTCCACTGAAGGTACATCTTTGAAGGACATTTCGATTTGCTCGGCTGTTAAGTCCTGGACATTTCCTGAGAACAGGGCTTCTGAAATCGCGATGGCTTCATCTAACGATTCTTGTCCGTGAACGAAACGCGTCATTTCTTCAGCCAAGGCTTTTTGTGCAGCACGTTTGTGTGGCTCAGTTGCTGTTAACTCACCTAAGGCTTCGATTTCTTCTTTCGATAAGAACGTGAAGTATTTCAAGTATTTATCGATATCCTTATCATCTTGGTTAAACCAGAATTGGTAGAATTCATAGGGTGTGGTCTTTTCTGGGTCCAACCAGATCGCTTCACCAGCAGACTTCCCAAACTTTGTACCGTCAGCTTTTAATAATAATGGAATTGTTAAACCAAAAGCTTTTGCTTCTGAACCTTCACGACGACGAATTAAGTCAAGTCCGGCCGTAATATTCCCCCACTGATCGGATCCACCAACTTGTAGACGCACATCTTCTTCTTGGTATAAATGCAAGAAGTCAATTGACTGAATAATTTGGTAACTGAATTCTGTAAAAGAAATACCAGTATCCAGACGGCTGGCGACAATATCTTTTGCTAACATAGTGTTGATGTTGAATTCTTTTCCGTAATCACGTAGGAAATCTAAAAAGGTTAAATCCGCTAACCAGTCGTAGTTGTTGACGAGTCGAATTCCTGAACCTTCTTCACCCGCGTTAAATAATTTACGCATTTGGTCACTTAGTTTGTTTGCATTTTCTGTGATCTGTTCCATTGACTGCAGTGTTCGTTCTGAATCGCGGCCACTTGGGTCCCCGATTGAACCAGTTCCCCCACCAATAACGACAACAGGTTGGTGTCCTTGCATTTGGAATCTCTTTAAAATCATAAAGGGAATTAAGTGTCCAATATGCATACTGTCACCTGTGGGATCAATTCCACAGTACAAAGCAATCTTTTCTTCTTCGATAACTTTGGCTAAGCCTTCTGCATCTGTTTGTTGATTAATGGCTCCGCGCCATTCGAGTTCTTGTAAAATATTCATGAATCATTTCCTCCTAATTTGTTTTAAAAAATAAAAAATCCCCACAAAAACAAAATGTTTTTGCAGGGACGAAATTTACCGTGTTACCACCCAAATTGAATAAACAACGTGCGTTTATTCCACTCATCCTTTTAACGTAAGGTTAGGCGCTACAATATGTAGTTTGCTCCAAGCTGTAATTCAAAACAAAGATATATACTAACTTGCACTACCGTTAGCTCTCTAGGCCAGGGATCTTTGTTTTTACTGCGGCTTATCATCGCTCTTTCTATTAACTTAAGCTCATTATAGGTAAGCAAAATTAAAAAGTCAATACAATCGAAAGAGGAAAGAGTCAAATTTTATAAATATATTTCTTTAAATAAGAGCCCTTATGGTAGTATAATGTAAAGAGATCGAGAAAGGTGTTGAGTAAAATGGTAGAAATAGTGTTTTTTGATATTGATGGCACCTTAACAACAGAGAGTAATCATATTCCAAAAACAACAATTCAAGCAATTAAACAACTAAAAGCAAAAGGGATTCGACCGGTTTTAGCAACTGGGCGCCCACCGATACTGATCGATGAAATTTCTAAAAAACTCGATATCCATAGCTATATTGCCATGAACGGGCAGTATGTAGTCATTGAAGGCGAAGTAATTTATTCAAATCCAATCGCAATGGACTTAGTGGATCAAGTCGTCGAGTTTGCCGGCGCACGTCGAGATGGCATCATTCTTTGTGCGGAAAGAGAA
>CAYROB010000003.1:0-9131 GCA_964425775.1 uncultured Carnobacteriaceae bacterium | reverse complement strand
TATCAATTCAACCTTGTCTGTTGATCCAAATTCACTTTTATTAAGATTTTTGAAACGATTAGCCATTTTTATTCCTGAAAGAACCCAAATGTGGTTTATGAATCAAGCGATGCGAAAAGCACCAAAAAAAGAAGATTATGAAGACAAAGAAATTTTTATGCTGAACTTGAATGTGACGCAAGACGCTGAACCAGAATATGCCATAAAATGGCCCGGCCTACATTTTACACGCGCGAATCCGCAGTCGATGGATATTATTAATGCCGGTATTTCGAAAGCGACAGCGGTCCAAAAAGTTCTTGACTATCTAGAGAAGGACGCATTAAATAGTGTGGCTTTTGGCGATGGCTTGAATGATTTAGAAATGCTGCAATATGTGGGAACGGGTGTGGCCATGGGCAATGGCTTTGAAGAATTAAAAGAGGCCGCCGACTTAGTCACCGCCAAAGTTTCCAACGATGGAATTCAAAAAGGCTTGAAAAAAATTGGTTTGATTGATTAATTGGGAACCAATTCACGTCCACAACTACTAAATAGTGTGGGTTTATGCTATAATTTTAAAGATTATTAAAGATAACGGATTATTTTAAAAAGGATGGATAAAGTGTCAGAAAACAATAGCTTTTATATTACAACGCCAATTTATTATCCAAGTGGAAAGTTGCATATCGGGAGTGCCTACACAACAATCGCTTGTGATATTCTCGCCCGTTACAACCGACTACAAGGGAAAGAAGTTTTTTACTTAACCGGAACCGATGAGCACGGCTTAAAAATACAAGAATCAGCCGAAGAGCAGGGCCAAGATCCACAAACATACGTGGACGAACAAGCCGCTGAAATTCAGAAGCTTTGGGAGACCCTTGAAATTACGAATGATAAATTTATTCGAACAACGGATGCTGATCATAAAGAAATCGTTGGAAAAATCTTTGAAAAATTATTGGAACAAGGCGATATTTATCTAGACCAGTATTCAGGCTGGTACTCCGTTTCCGATGAAGAGTTTTTCACCGCTTCACAATTAGAAGAAGTCTTTTATGATGATGCCGGTCTGGTGATCGGTGGAATTGCGCCAAGTGGTCACGAAGTTGAATGGGTCAGTGAAGAATCGTACTTCTTCCGTATGAGCAATTATGCCGATCGTTTACTCGAGCATTATGAAAGTCATCCAGAATTTATTCAACCAGAGTCACGTAAAAATGAAATGGTGAATAACTTTATCAAGCCTGGTTTAGAAGATCTGGCAATCACACGAACAACTTTTGACTGGGGCATTCATGTCCCGTCAAATCCAAAACACGTGGTTTATGTGTGGATTGATGCCTTAACAAACTATATTACCGCTTTAGGTTATGATCCAGATTTAGGTGCCTTTGAAAATCAACCCGAACTTTTCCAAAAATTCTGGCCAGCAAATATTCACATGGTTGGAAAAGAAATTGTTCGTTTCCACACGATTTATTGGCCAATCCTATTGATGGCATTAGACTTGCCACTACCAAAACAAATCTTTGGTCACGGTTGGTTACTAATGCGTGACGGTAAAATGTCAAAATCAAAAGGAAACGTCGTTTATCCAGAATTCCTAGTGGAGCACTATGGTTTAGACAGCTTACGCTACTACTTGATGCGTGAAATTCCATTCGGTTCAGACGGCGTGTTTACACCGGAAGATTATGTCATCCGGACAAACTCCGACCTAGCGAACGATTTAGGAAACTTGTTAAACCGTACAGTTGCAATGATCAATCAGTACTTTGATGGGGAAGTTCCAACAATGGGTGCCGCAGCATCAACCTTTGATGAGGAATTAGAAGCACAGGCTCGCGAAACAATTGCAGCCTATGATGAAACATTAAACAACTTACAGTTTAACGTGACGCTACAACATATTTGGAAATTAATTGCCCGCACAAACAAATACATTGATGAAACAACACCTTGGGTCCTCGCACGTGAAGAAAAAACGGACGAACTATCGAATGTAATGGCTCGCTTAGTCGAGAGCTTACGTATTGTCGGAATTCTATTGCGCCCATTCTTGTTGGAAACACCGGGTAAAATTGCCAAGCAACTAGGTTTAGACTTAGAAACAGATATGGCCTGGGATCAATTAGTTTATGGTGCCTTCCCAGAAGGACGTAAAGTGATTGAAAAAGGAGAGCCAATCTTCCCACGATTAGATGTGGAAGAAGAAACAGCGGTGATCCAAGAGTCAATGGATTCAACAGAGCCAGAAGAAGTTGAAGAAAAAGCATGGGATCCAGAGGAAACTGTCTTAACTTCAGTGAAAGACAAACCAGTCAGCTATGACGAATTTAACAAAGTGGAATTAAAAGTAGCTGAAGTCATTGCCTGTGAAAAAGTTGAAAAAGCAGACAAACTATTAAAATTCCGCTTGGATGCCGGCGATGAAACAGGTGACCGTCAGATTATTTCTGGTGTTGCTGAGTTTTATACAGACTTAGACGCACTCGTTGGCCAAAAAGTCGTTATTGTCGCCAACATGAAACCAATTAAGATGCGTGGAGAGATTAGTCAAGGGATGATTTTATCAGCCGAAGACGAATCAGGAAAGTTAGAATTACTCCAAGCACCAGCAGGAATGCCAAATGGGTCAATTATTGCTTAAGTAAATCGAGGAGTGAAGGAGCAAGATTTTCTTGCTCCTTTATTTTTGACCAGTACAATAAAATGAAAAAGGGATGAAAGAATGTTATTTGATACGCATGCTCATTTAAATGTAGAACAATTTCAAGATGATGAAAAAGAAGTCATTCGACGAGCAAAAAAAGAAGGCGTTTCGCGCATTGCGGTTGTTGGCTTCGATCACCCAACAATCGAAAAAGCATTGGAACTCAGCCATGAGTATCCAGAAATTTATCCAATTATCGGCTGGCATCCAACTGAGGCCGGTAGCTATGATGATGACGTGGAAGCCAAACTCATCCATCTAATCAAAACCGAAAACATCATTGCGATGGGTGAAATGGGACTGGATTATCATTGGATGCGTGATCTTAAAGAGGTACAAATTGAAGCATTTAGAAGGCAAATTCGTGTCGCTAAAAAATTAAAGCTGCCAATTGTCGTGCATAATCGGGACAGTACTGAAGATGTGTATCGGGTCTTAAAGGAAGAGAATGTTGAAGAGATCGGTGGCATTATGCACAGTTTCAACCTAGCACCAGAATGGGTGGGTAAATTCTTAGACTTAGGCATGCATATTTCCTTTAGTGGCGTCTTGACCTTTCGCAATGCCAAAAAAGTCCAGGCCAGTGCGTTGATTGTGCCATTGGATCGAATGCTCATTGAAACAGATGCACCGTATTTAAGTCCGGAACCGTATCGAGGTAAAAGAAACGAACCTTCTTATGTACGTTTTGTCGCGGAAAAATTAGCCAAACTCCGGGGCTTGTCTGTGCGCGAACTCGCTGATATTACAACCCAAAATGCGAATACATTATTCGGACTAGAGGACGAAGACTAATGGAAAAACCAAAAATAAAAGAAATCATTGTCGTTGAAGGAAAAAAGGATACAGAGAAAATTCAATTAGCCGTTGATGCGAGTACCATCGAAACGCAAGGCATGGCACTTGAAGAAGAAGTGCTGAAGTTAATCGAACATGCGCAAGAGACACATGGTGTGATTGTCTTTACCGATCCTGATTATCCGGGTGAAATGATCCGCAAAAAGATTACCCAACGTGTACCTAACGCTAAGCATGCCTTTATTCGAACCGATGAAGGCACACCCAAGCACAAAGGCACCTTAGGCATCGAACACGCGTCGATTGCCGCGATTCAAAAAGCACTAGAAGGCTTGTATGAAATATCCGAAGCAGCAGAACCAACTGTTTCTACAAAGTTTCTCCAGGAAGTGGGCTTGCGTGGAGGCAAAAATTCCAAGCAGTTGCGCATTCGCTTAGGAGAAGAATTAAGAATCGGCTACACTAACAGTAAGCAGCTACAAAAACGTTTAACGCTCTTTAATATTTCCAAAGAGCAAGTTGTTGACACATTAAAGAAAATTCACGAGGAGGGATTAGATGACTAAGCACCAAGATATTGCGACACCAAGTCGTACAAATGAGATTTTAAAAAAATATCATCTAAAAACAAAAAAGAGTTTAGGGCAAAACTTTATTATTGATACGAATATTTTGCGAAATATTGTGGATGCTGGGAATGTCGATGAAGAGACAACCGTTATTGAAATCGGTCCAGGAATCGGGGCACTAACCGAACAGATTGCGAAAAAAGCAAAAGAAGTCTTTGCCTTTGAAATTGATGGGCGTTTAATTCCTGTCCTAGAAGATACACTGTCGCCTTATTCAAATGTCACGGTCTTCCATGAAGATATTTTGAAAGTGGATTTTGAAAAATTCCAAGCAGACCATCTAAGTGATGCCAGCCGAATTATCGTGATGGCTAACTTGCCGTATTACATTACAACCCCAATTGTAATGCACTTGCTTGAGAGTGACTTACCGATCGAAGAAATGATTTTAATGATGCAAAAAGAAGTAGCGGATCGTCTAGAAGCCAAACCAAGTACCAAGGAATATGGCTCACTGTCGATTGCGATTCAAGCCTATATGGGTGTGGAAGTCGTCTTTACCGTGCCGCGAACCGTTTTTATGCCGCAACCAAATATTGAATCGGCAATTGTTCGCTTAACCACACTTCAAGAAAGTCCGCTCAATGTCAAAGATGAACGCCTCTTTTTCAATATGATGCGTGCGTCCTTTGGGCAACGTCGTAAAACGATTTGGAATAACTTGCGTCGAGTGCTAGATGATAAAGAAAAAGAACCATTGTTGCGCAAAGCCTTTGAAAGCTCAGGGATCGATCCATCAAGGCGCGGTGAAAGTTTATCGATTGATGAGTTTTCAGTCTTAGCCGATGCGCTTTATGATCATGAGTTGACTGAATTTTAGGCGCAATTAAATTTAGAAAAAGGCATTTAATGTACTTTTGACCATAGTTGTGGTATACTACTTGTACTATTATACGAGGAGTGTCCTAAATGACAGCAACTATCAATAGTATTAAAGATACGTTTGAAGGATTAGTCGGAGAACAACTAATCGTAACAGTTGATGCAGGAAGAGGAAGAAAGATTATACATGAGGGAATCCTAACGGAAACTTATCCATCCTTATTTGTAGTCGAGCTTGATGACGGCGAAGATTCATACGAACGCGTTTCTTTCAGTTATGCAGATGTACTGACTGACTCAATCGACATCGATTTCCCAGAAAATCCTGAAGTATTATTTAATCAGGACGAAGAAGACGAGTAACTAACAAGAACAAATGAATAAATAGTTAAAACAGAAGGAACTTCTTCTGTTTTTTTTATACCCAAAATTAATATCAAAAGCCATCTCCAACAGTCTTTCTGTATTCTTTAGAAAATAATTCAAGTAAAGGCGCTCAATTAATTGACTCTGGGCTCATTTACGGTTATTATCTAAATCGTAACAATTACGATTTAGAGTCATCTATTGAAAAAGGAGCCTTATTATATGAGAAAAAGAAAGTTACCATTAATTCTTACGCTTTTATCAGCTTGTGGTCCAGCAGAAGAAGCCACACCTGGAGTAGAAGAGTCGAGTAAACCTCAGATTGTCACCTCAATCTTCCCTGTCTATGAAATTGTCCGTGAAGTGGCGGGCGAGCAAGCCGATGTCCACTTAATGGTTGGTGCGAGTGAAGATGCCCATCATTATGAACCGAGTGCTAAATCCATTCTGTTAGTAAATGAAGCCGATGCTTTTATCTATAGCAGTGATGAAATGGAGTTTTGGGCTAGTGATATGCTAAAGGTTGTTGAGAATGAAACCTTACATACGATTGAATTAGCTGAAGGGCTTGATTTAGAAATTGAATCAGCGGATGAGCACGACGAAGATGAGGCTGAAGACGACCATGATGGACATGACCATGGCAACATTGATCCCCATATTTGGCTGGATCCAGTCGCAATGGCTGAGCAAATACCAATGTTAATTGAAACCCTGGCTGAGATTGATCCCGATGGGGCCAGCAGCTATCAAGAAAACGGCACAAAGTTAGCAGCTGATTTAGAAGAATTGGATGCAGCTTTTCGAGCAAGTTTTCAAGAGGCAACAAAACGTTCATTCGTTGTGCAGCATAAAGCATTTGGTCATTTAGCGAAACGCTATAATTTAACCCAAATGTCCGTCGGTGGTTTGTCGACTGAAGTTGAGCCGAACCCGAAAGATTTAATTAAGATTATTGAGTTTGTTGAAGAGAATGATACAGAAGTAATCTTTTATCAGAGTGGAGACACTTCAGCGGTAGCTGAAACAATCTCAGCTGAAACAGCAGCCGACTTTTCGGTGCTCTATGATTTAGAAAACAAACCCGAAGGCATCGAAGATTCAGGAAATATCTACCTGAAAGCTATGTACCATAATCTAGAAGAATTACAGAAAGTTATTTATTAAAAAAAGAGGTGTGAAGACTAAAAATGAGCCATTATATAGAAGTAGAGGAATTATCCTTTAAATACGGTGATGAACCCGTTCTATCCGGCATTACTTTTACGGTAGATCCGGGCGAGTTTGTCATGTTGACCGGTGAGAACGGAGCCGCCAAATCAACCTTAATCCGAAATATCTTAGGTTTACTTGAGCCATCAACCGGGACGGCCAAAATCGCTGCGAAAAATGACAAAGGGGAAGAGTTATCTGTTGGTTATGCGCCCCAAGAAGTCGCATCATTCAACGTTGGTTTTCCGACAACAGTCATGGAATTAGTTGAATCAGGCCGTTATCCTAAAAATCGCTGGTTTAAAAAATTAGATCAAAAAGATAAAGAACATGTGAAAAAGGCTTTAGAATCCGTTGGGATGTGGGACCAGCGCGATAAAAAAGTAGGCGAATTAAGTGGGGGTCAAAAGCAAAGAATTTCCTTGGCTCGTATTTTTGCGATGGATCCAGATTTATTTGTCCTCGATGAGCCAACAACCGGAATGGATATCCAATCACGGAAAGATTTTTATCGCTTGTTGAGACACAGTGCAAAAGTTCATAACAAAGCCATTCTGATGGTGAGCCATGACGATTTAGAATTGTATTCCTACATTGATAAACACATTGAGCTAGTAAGAAAGGAGAATTCGCCTTGGAGATGCTTCTCTATGGATTCATGAGACAGGCCTTTCAAGCCTCTTTCCTGATTTCCCTCATTGCCCCGATTATTGGTCTCTTTTTAATACTGAGACGTCAGACGCTTTTAGCCGATACCCTGTCGCATATTTCCCTTGTGGGAGTAGCTTTAGGTTTATTGTTTGGCATGTCGCCAACTTGGACGAATCTCCTTGTGGTCGTGATTGCCTCGGTTTTATTAGAATATATTAGTTCGGTCTTTAAATCCTACACGGAAATATCGATTGCGATTATGATGTCTGGTGGAATGGCGCTCGCTTTATTTTTAATGAGCCTAAGTGATGGGACGACCATGAGTTTAAATAGTTTTCTATTTGGTTCAATCGTCACCATTTCAGCCGAGCAAGTCTATTTCTTACTTGGAATCACTGTCGTTGTTATTTTACTGTACTTAATTTTCAAACGTCCCATGTACGTCTTAACCTTTGATGAAGAAACAGCCTTCACTGCCGGTTTACCGGTACGCTTGATGTCGGTTGCCTTTAATGTCATTACAGGAGTAACAATCGCCATTGTCATGCCCATCGTTGGTGCCCTACTTGTTTCGGCCATCATGATTTTACCAGCGGCCATTTCCATGCGCTTCAGTAAAAGCTTTAACGGTGTGATTTTGATCGGAATTCTAGTGGCGATGGTTGGCATGTTTGGTGGATTAATCTTTTCTTATTACTTAGGTACGCCACCAGGTGCGACCATTACACTCATTTATATAGTACTATTCATCTTTTCTTTACTAACCGGAAGAAAGTAAATAACAGGACTTTTATTGAAATAACATTCAATAGAAGTCCTTTTTTATATACCGGAAAAATAAGTGGCCTAAATACGAACGAAATCATTAAAACCATGTACAAATGGTGCAATATTCGGTATGATAAAGGCATGAATACATTGGAGGTTTATGATGAAAGTTAAGCGAAGTGAGCGGTTAGTAGATATGACGATTTACTTTCTAGAAAATCCGAAAAAAGTAACCCCTTTAAACTACTTTACTGAGAAATTTGATGCCGCAAAATCAAGTATTAGTGAAGATTTAACAATTATAAAAAATATTTTTGAAGAAAATAAAATCGGTAGTCTGATTACGTACGCCGGTGCCCGAGGAGGTGTCGAATACCAACCGCACTATGAAGAGTCGAAGTTGAAGCAAGAAATTCTCGCCATCAAAGAGGAGATTGACAATTCCGAACGACTGCTTCCGGGTGGTTATGTCTATACATCTGATTTACTAGGGGATCCAAAGTGGTTGAAACGGATGGGGAAAATTATTGCCTCGCGTTATATCACGGAAGAAATTGATACAATTATGACTATATCGACTAAGGGTGTGCCGATTGCACAAGCAGTGGCTTACCACTTGAATGTTCCGTTTGTCATTGTCCGTAAGTCATCAAAAGTAACAGAAGGTTCGACAGTCAGTATCAATTATCAGCCGCGTTCTTCTTCTGAAAAGGTTGAAAAAATGGCACTAGCTAAAGACAGTCTAAAGGCCGGTTCTAAACTTCTGCTTGTAGATGATTTTTTAAGAGGTGGTGGAACAATGACCGGACTAGCACGTATGGCGAAAGAATTCGATTGTGAAGTGGTCGATTCAGTTGTCTTTTTAGAACATGATAGTCAAGTATCCCTAGACAAGTATCGCTCCATCTTGAAAATAAAATCAGTTGATCCAGAAAGTTTGAAAATAAAAGTGGAGTTAGGGAATTTCCTTTCCTCTTGAAAGTTCATTGAAAACTGAGTCTAAATAGCTTAAGATATACAAGGAAATTATTAAGATAGAACTTAATAAATAAGAAAACGGGAGAAGAGTAATGAAAAAACGCTATGTTATTGTCCTAGCTGCTGGTCAAGGAACCCGCATGAAATCGAAACTTTTCAAAGTCATGCATCCAGTAATGGGACGGCCAATGGTTGGCCATGTTGTGCAA
>CAYROB010000002.1:0-18602 GCA_964425775.1 uncultured Carnobacteriaceae bacterium | reverse complement strand
TCACCTAGGGCTTGCTTTTCATTATCTTCTAAGAAGTAAGGTGTTGCATCAATAACGTTATCTTGCATGCGGACACCCGTTTTTACGGTGTAGATTAACTTTTCGTAATCAACTGATTTTGTTTCAAAATCAGCCATTTCTGCTAAGTTTACTGCTGCCAGGTTACACACTGAATAAGGTGCTAACGGCTGCTCACCACATGGGTTCGTAGCCACTACCTTTTGACCATAAGCTTGTGCATTGGTATCAGCATTCGCATTATCAATAAAGAAAATACCTGGTTCTGCCGAATAAGTTGCACATGTACTAATTAAATTCCACAGTTCAACTGCTGGAATTGTACGGTGTGTGCGGACGGCATAGCCCATTTCTTCCCATTCACGGACATCGCCAATAGTTGGCCACAATTCATTGTAGTCATCCATTTCCTGTTGCGTATAACTTTCCACGTCTGGGAAACGTAAAGGCCAATCCTCTTCATTCTCAACAGCTTCCATAAAGTCATCTGTTAATGTGACTGAGATATTTGCTCCGGTTAAGAAATCTGGATTTTGAACTGTATAGGTTCCTCCATCTCTTAGCTTTGTTTCTGCATTCCTAATTACCTTGCTTGAAAAACCACCATGTCCTGGTGAATTTTTATGTTGGGCAATTGTTTCATACATTTCTGTTTCAGCTGGTGTGAAAGGTTCAAACTTCAAGCTATCTTTAGCTAATTGTTTGATTTCTTCATCATTTGAATTTTCAATTAAGTAACGCAAGATTCGTGGGTTTTGCATCTTGGAAATAATAAACTCTAAAATATCTGGATGCCAGTCTGCCAACATAATCATTTGCGCTCCACGACGTGAACCACCTTGTTCCACTAAGTGTGTCAGTTGCGCAATATCATCTAACCAAGAGACTGAACCACTTGATTTGCCGTTAACTCCTCGTGCCAATGTATTTCTCGGACGTAGCGTTGAACCGTTCGTTCCAACTCCACCACCACGCGACATGATTTCCATCACTTCTTTTCGGTGATCTGAAATACCACCTCGTGAGTCCGGTATAAATGGCATGACATAACAGTTAAAGTACGTTACATCTGTTCCTGATCCTGCTCCATAAAGGACGCGACCAGCTGGCACAAAACTTTTATTTTTTAGTACATCATAAAATTTATCAAACGATTTTTCGGCATCTTCTGTCGTTGGTTCTACTTCTGACAGACCGCGTGCATTTCTTTTAACAATTTGTTCATAAAAAATTTCAAGAGGCTTTTCAATCTCTTCAATTTTACGGGTAATTAAACCTGTTTCCATTTCCTCAACAGATTCTAAGACTGCTCGATAATCTTCTTCAACTAAGATAACCGCTTCATTCGTTTCCCAGTTTAACTCCTGAACATGACCAATCCCTCGTGCAGGATAAGTTGGATCATTTTTAACTGTTAAAACGACTAAGTCCCCTTCGGATAAGGTTTCTTTTGTGGTGTCCTTGTAAGAATAACGATCAATCATTACCATTCTCGAAACACCACTATGTGTGATATGCATATCCTCCGTTATTGGATAGACGTGCGGAAATCGCTCTATATCTTTATTTAATTTTTTTATATCTGCATCTTGGGTTTCTACTTGAATCGACACCATTTATAACAGCTCCTTGATTTTTCATTTCTTTTGTGCGCACCACATATTGTGCTACGCACCTTATCATGCACAATATATTGTGCATGATTGCTTTTTTCAGTATACACTAAAGTAATCTTGCTATCAAGATTTTACACTGGTTTTATGACCAATTTATTAAAAAACTCCTCTACATATTGCTAGTAAAGGAGTTTGATTTTAAATGTTTTATTTCAGTACTTCATAAAATTTCTTCTCGATAACAGGCACTAAAATCGGCTCTAAAATCAAGAAGAAGCCAAAATTTCCAAGTCCATGCAGCAAATCAAAAGGCAAGCCATTAATATAATAGACTAGAAAATTATTTAAACCATATAAATGAAAATTTAAATAAGAAATGACGAATCCATATAAAAAACCAACAATTAGCGCCCAAATAGCAAAGGCAAAACGGATTTTTATATTTCCGAACTGATAAAATACTTTCAAAAGTCCGGTCAATAAAATGACAGCTGCAAAGGACATGATCTGCATGAGTGTCCAAGGTCCCATCCCTAAAAACAAGTTCGTCAATAGCATTGAGAGTAATGAAACAATTAAGCTATCGGAAACCCCAATGTTTAGAGCAATTATCAAGAACATAGCCGTCATTGGTTGAATATTTGGAAGAAAAGGTAAAGCAAACATCAGACGTCCGACTGTGCTCATGGCAGTTAAGAGAGCTAACAAGGCAATCCGGTGTACGCTAAAATATTCTTCTTTACTCTTCAAATTTCTCTAATTTCCATTCAATTGCATCGGATTCTTCTGGGATATAATCGGCTGCGCCAACTGGTGCCATTTCTTCATTCACATAGTACATCCAGTAAAGACCTTCAGAATCGTCTTGCTCATAGCCTTCAATCGCTGTTATAAAACCTTCTTCTGCTCCGTCAATGTCATAGTACTCATCCATAATTGCGAGAACACTTTGCTCTTCTTCGACTGAAACTTCTTTTTCTAGATCTTCAACCGATTCGCCATCCACGTAAATCGCAACGCTAACAACCTTTTCATCTGCAATAACTTCTACACTCTCAGTTTCTTCTGCAGCTGTTTCTGCTGGTGCATCAGCTTCCTGATTGCCACAACCAACAAGTAGAACTCCTGAAAATAGCAACGTAGCTAAGCGACCATATAATTTTTTCTCCATGATATTTTCTCCTCTTAATTTATTGAATAGTAAACTATTCTTCTGATAGAACACCTTCCAATTGCTAAAAGGAGCACATTTAGGACAAAAAAATAGCCTATGCACCCATCACATAGACTCCCATGTAACTGTTTGACCTCGAAACAGTTC
The DNA here is from genome assembly GCA_964425775.1 of uncultured Carnobacteriaceae bacterium. Classification (GTDB taxonomy): domain Bacteria; phylum Bacillota; class Bacilli; order Lactobacillales; family Carnobacteriaceae_A; genus Atopostipes. Next base: position 15,647 of record CAYROB010000002.1, on the reverse strand, counting down.
ACGTGCAAATATTAGCAGCTAAGGTAAAGATCTGACTCCATGCTTTAACGCTTAATGCATGATTACAGTGGCGGGACCGTCTTGGAATTTAACCAAACTTCCATACCTTAGTTGTCTTTGAATGGTGATTCATTATCTATCTAAAGCAATCTTAGATGAATCCCAATTTTATTTCAAGTTGAATAACCATTATTTTTACTTATCCCTTGTTTCCAAGACTACTTGAGCAACCGCTGCTTTTTTAGAGTGGCTAATTGAAATAAATACATTGCCATCAAAAGGACTTTCAGAAATAAATGGCTGGCCTCTTTCATTATTTAAAATCGTCACATTCTGAAAAGTCACTATTTTTCCAATTCCTGTTCCCATTGCTTTACTGAAGGCTTCCTTTGCTGCATAACGCCCCGCTAAAAATTCTAGTTGACGCTTTTCACTGCGTGTTTCATAAATCTCAAGCTCTTTTGAAGTTAAGATTTTTTTATAAATAGAAGGTTGTTTCTGACAAACTGCTCGCATGTGGTCTAAGTCTAAAATATCAACGCCTATTCCCGCTATCATCTATCTCCTTAACCTCTCATCAAAACTTTCTGAAACGTTCGTAGCGCTTGTTTTTACGCTCTTCAATGGATTGCTCTTGTAGCTCAACCAGTGTTTTTTTGATATCTAACACTAATTGTTCAGCCAACTGTTGTTTAGTATATTCCTTCCCATTCTCACTCTCAGGAACCACTCGGTCAACAATCTCTAACTCCCTTAATTCCCGCGCTGTTAATCGCATAATACTCGCTGCTTCAGCGGCTAATGTTGAATCTTTCCATAAAATACTCGCAAAACCTTCTGGCGACAAGATTGAATAAATACTATTTTCTAGCATCCAAACTTGATCAGCTAAAGCTAAAGCGATGGCTCCACCACTTCCGCCTTCCCCAAGGATAATCGCAAGTGTTGGGACAGTTAACTCACTCATTGTCTTTAAAATACTGGCTATGGCTTCCCCAATCCCATGACGCTCTGACTCAGGCGTTGCATTCGCACCGGCTGTATTAATTAAGGTTAAGATTGGGCGATTAAATTTTTCAGCTTGTTTCATTAATCGCTCAGCTTTTCGATAACCCGCCGGTCCACTCGAACCAAAATTTCGTCGAATATTTTCAGCAGTATTTCGCCCTTTTTGAAGACCTATTATGGTAATTGGTTCTGTATCATCAATTAACCCAACCCCACCAATAATGGCCTCGTCATCTTCCATTCGTCGATCTCCATGGAGTTCAATAAATCTCGAACAAAGCGCATTGATGACTTCAACTGTTGATAAGCGATCAGTTTCCCGTGCTTTTTGAACTATTTGATAGGCATCCATATTAATCCCCTTGACTTTCTGATCCGTGAATCGATAATAAAAGATGTAATGTATCGTGTTGTTTCGCTCGTGGAACAATTTTATCAATAAATCCATTTTCTAAAACGGTCTCCGCTGCTTGGAAATCTTTTGGTAAGACTGATTTAATGGTTTGTTCAATCACTCGTCTTCCAGCAAAACCAACTGTTGCGGCTGGTTCAGCTAAAGTAATATCACCTTGCATGGCAAAACTAGCTGTTACGCCCCCTGTTGTTGGATGCGTTAAAACAGAACCATAAAAAAGACCTGCTTCGCTATGTCTTGAAATTGCTTGGGTGACTTTAGCCATTTGCATTAAGGACAAGATTCCTTCCTGCATCCGAGCGCCACCTGAAGCAATATATAATATTACAGGTAGCTTTTCTTTTGTTGCCTCTTCAAATAAACGAGTAATTTTTTCACCAACAATCGTCCCCATACTCGCCATAATAAAGCGACTATCCATCACACCAATCGCAAAAGGCAGTCCTTTTAATTCGGCATAACCGGTGACGACAGCCTCTTCTAACTTCGTCAATTCCTGACTACTTTTTATTTTTCGCTTGTAATCCGGAAAGTCCAATGGATCAATCGCTGTTAATTCCTTATCCCACTCTTGAAAAGTCCCTTCATCGACTAGCCATTCAACCCGATCCATCGCTGGAAACTGTAAATGATAGTCACACTTTGGACATAGGTGGTCACTTTCGATTGAATTTCGAAAAATAATCGCCTTACACTCGGGACAACGTTGGGCTAAACCATCTGGAACTTGAGCACGCCGCTCTTGAATCTCATCCGGTTGAACTGGATTTATTTTAAGATATTTTTTACTTCTGCGAAACAGTGCCATGTGCTCAATTCTCCTTTTTCTTTAAATAATTTTTTAGTCGTCACTTGGTTGTTCCAACCATTTTGGCATAAACTCTTCTTCCAACCACTTAACATGAACCTCATCCGCCTGAACCGCTGGATGGTCAATTAATGCTTCTAGTAAATCAATGTTTGTTTTGATGCCATCAATCAGCTTAAAAGCCTCTTCGCGGGTTGGTTGATGGGTGATTACTTTGGCAACCATTGAATCGTAAAAGGGTGGTAAGGTGTAGTCTGAGTAGACAGCCGTCTCTACACGTAAACCAATTCCCCCATTTGGCAACAACAAGCGGTTAATATGACCACTTGAAGGCTGAAAATTGTTAAAAGGATCTTCGGCATTTAATCGACACTCAATCGCAAAGCCATTAATTTCAACATCCGACTGTTTGATTTCGAGTGGGAGACCAGCTGCAATTTCAATTTGCGCTTTGACAATATCTACCCCAGTAATCATTTCAGTAATTGGATGCTCTACCTGGAGACGTGTATTCATTTCCATAAAGTAGAAGTTTTCATCGTTATCGACTAAAAACTCAATCGTTCCGGCATTTGTATAGCCAATAGCTTTTGCTGCTGCTACAGCTGCTTGCGAAAGCTTCTCCCGGACAGTATCCGAAAGCGTTGGTGATGGTGCAAACTCAATCACCTTTTGATTATTCCGTTGAAGCGAGCAATCTCTTTCGCCTAAATGAATCACATTCCCATGTTCATCGGCTAAGAGTTGGACTTCAATATGCTTGGCTGGATAAATCGTGCGTTCAATATATAAATGACGATTTCCATAAATACTTTGTGTTTCATTTTGTGCTTGTTGAAACATTGGCTCCAAGTCTTCGGCAGTCATGGCTAGACGCATTCCTTTTCCGCCCCCGCCATCGGCTGCCTTAATCATGACCGGGTAGCCAATTTCATCGGCGATTTCACGTGCTTCTTCGATATTCTCAATTAAATCTTTCCCGCCTGGAATAATTGGTACCCCAGCTTCACGCATGGTTGTTCGTGCATTTTGTTTATTTCCCATATCACGAATGAGGTGGCTGCTTGGACCGATAAATTTAATATTCATTTCCTCACACAAAGCGACAAAGTCACTGCGTTCAGATAAAAAGCCATAGCCTGGATGGATTGCATCGGCCCCAGTCACAATGGCTGCACTTAAAACAGCAACAGGATTCGCGTAAGAATCCAGTCCTCTGGATGGACCAATACAAATCGCTTCATCAGCTAACTCAGTATGCAAGGCATTACGGTCAGCTTCACTAAAAATAGCAACTGATTGAACACCCATTTCTCTTAATGCACGAATAATACGGACGGCAATTTCACCACGGTTTGCAACTAACACTTTTTGAAACATATTGTCCCACCTATACTTGATCTAAGTCGCTAATTATAAAGGTCATCTTTGCTTCTGAAACGACTTCATCATATTGATTTCTAATTGTTCCTTGGCCAATTCCCATAACTGATTTTAACTTCACAATTTCAACTGTTACTGTTAAAACATCTCCAGGTACAACGTTTCTACGGAACTTTACACGGTCAACTGCAGCTAAAAAGGCAATTTTTCCTTCAAAATTTGGACTCATTAACAATGGAATTGAACCAACTTGTGCCATTGTTTCAATTTGTAAAACACCTGGCATAATTGGATTTCCTGGGAAGTGTCCTTGGAAATATGATTCATTCGCTGTCACATTTTTTGTTGCGACAATGCGTTTTTCTAACTCTAATTCATCGACTCGATCAACAAAAAACATTGGGTAGCGATTTGGAATAACGTCCATTACTTCTTGTGACGTCATTACTGGTTTCTTTTTCTCTGACATGTTTGTCCTCCTAATAATTAACGACTATTCTTCAATTCGAATAAGCGCTTGGTTAAATTCAACAACTTCTTCATTTTCAATTAGTATTTCAGTTACTATCCCCGCATGAGGAGCTTGAATTTCATTCATGATCTTCATTGCTTCAATCAGACATATAACATCTCCCTGTTCCACTCGATCGCCTACTCTAACGTAAGGTTCTTCGTCTGGATTCGCTTGTAAATAAGCCACACCAACCATTGGTGACTCTACTGCTGTTCCAGCTTTTTCTTTAGGAACATCCGGTGCTTCAGTAGCACTCAATTCTTCTTTCTCTTCCGACTCCAACTCAATGGCTTGCTGCATCATTTTTGGCTGTTCGATTGATTGAACGCCTTCTGATTGAATATTCATCTGTGGTACTTCTTTTGAAAGAACCAAATGATGTGAACCCGTTTGGTAATCGACATAAGACACGGATGATTGATCTAAGTGATCAATCAACGCGATTAAATCTTTATAATCCATCATTACTCACCAGCCCAACGTTTAAAGACTAAGATGGCATTGTGTCCACCAAAACCTAATGAGTTTGATAAGGCATAAGTCATTTCATGTTCGCGACCTTCGCCAGGAACATAATCCAAATCACAGTCTTCATCTGTTTTTTCTAAGCCAAGCGTTGCTGGAACAAATCCTTCTTGCAATGCTTTAACAATCGCTACTGCTTCAACTCCACCTGCTGCTCCTAGTAAATGTCCAAAATAGCCTTTTGAACTTGATACCGGAATGTTATAAGCATGGTCACCTAAAGCATATTTAATTGATTTCGTTTCAGCTGCATCATTCGTCGGCGTACTTGTTCCGTGCGCATTGATGTAGTCAACGTCTTCAGCTTCAATTCCAGCCATTTCCAATGCTGACTTGATTGCTTCGCCTGCGCCACTTCCATCTGGACGCGGTGCGGTCATATGGAAGGCGTCACTATTTGAAGCATAACCAACAACCTCTCCTAGAATCTCTGCGCCACGTGCTTGCGCTGATTCAAGGGATTCCATGAATAGAATTCCTGAACCTTCACCCATGACAAAACCATCACGATTTTCATCAAACGGTCGTGAAGCAGTTTTTGGGTCTTCATTTCTTGATAATGCAGTTAGTACATCAAAACCGGCAATTCCAATTTCATTAATTGTCGCTTCTGTACCTCCGGCAAAACAAGCATCTAGTTCACCATTTCTAATTTTTAAAAAGGCTTCTCCAATTGAGTTCGTTGCACTGGCACAAGCTGTTACGATATCTAAAGTTGTTCCACGCGAACCTACTTTCATCGAAATATTCGCGGCACCCATATTCCCAATAGTCATTGGTACAAACATTGGTGAAACACGGTTTGGTCCCTTATCCAACATCCGTTCGATTCCATCTTGAAGAGCAAGTAAACCACCAATACCCGAGCCTACAATGACTCCGACACCTGCTGCATTCGCTTCAATATCATAGCCACTATCTTTTAATGCCTCGACACTAGCCGCGACACCAAATTGAGAATAACGATCCATTCGGGAGTATTCTTTACGTCCCATTGTATCCTTTGGATCGAAATCTTTCACTTCTGCTGCGACGGATACATTTGATTCGGATGCGTCAAATCCCTCAATTGGTCCAATCCCTGACTTTCCTGCTTTCATGTTGCTCCAAAAAGTAGGTACGTCATTTCCAATTGGCGAAATGGTTCCGACTCCTGTAATTACTACTCGTTGCATCTTGTCCTCCTTATTTTCTAGAAGCAATCGTTGAATTAAATATTCAATCCACCATTGACTTCAATGACTTGTCCAGTAATATATCGATTGTTAATTAAAAAATCGACAGTTTGTGCAATTTCTTCTGCTTTTCCAAATCGCTTTAACGGAATTTGATCAAACATTGTCTTTTTAACTTTATCACTTAACACATCAGTCATTTCTGTTTCGATATACCCTGGTGCAATCGCATTAACGGTAATTCGACGACTGGATAATTCACGTGCTAAAGATTTAGTTAAACCGATAACCCCCGCTTTACTTGCGGCATAATTTGTTTGTCCAGCATTCCCAGTTACTCCGACAACACTTGACATATTAATAATTGTCCCTGTCTTCTTTCGAAGCATCGGTTGTGTGACATGACGACACATGTTGAAAGTTCCTTTTAAATTCGTTGCAATAACCGAATCAAAGTCTTCTTCTTTCATGCGCATAATTAAACCATCACGTGTTATCCCTGCATTATTAATTAATACATCAATTTTTCCAAATTCATCAAGCACTTGATCAACAAGTTTCTTCGATGTATCAAAATCACTGATATCTCCGGTAACTTGTGTGACTGGATACTCAGAGCCTTCAAATTCCTGCAAGACTTCTGGTCCAATTTCACTTCGACCATTTAAGACAACTTGATAGCCTGCTTTGGCTAAATGTTTTGCGATTTCCAAACCAATTCCACGAGAGCTTCCCGTAATTAACGCTACTTCTGCCATCATTTATCCCCCTATAAATTCTGTAAGTTTATTTAGATCGTCCACTTTATCAATCACTAATGCTTCTGGAGCATTTGGTTCACGTTTCAATAAGTTAGCCAATGTTTTTCCAGGTCCAATTTGAATAACTTTTGTCACACCATGATTGATCATGTATTGAATCGTTGCTTCCCATTGAACGGGTTCAACTAAATGACGAACTAATAAATCTTTTAGTTTATCGACTGAATGAGGCTCCACTGTTGTATTACTAATGACAGATATTTTTCCTTCATGAAGGCTTATCCCTGCTAATACATCAGCATACGGTTCACAGACTGCTTCCATATATGGACTATGAAAAGGTCCTTCCACTTTCAAAGGCATCATTCGTTTATATCCTTTTTCGCGTGCAATTTCTTTGAAGCGATCAACTGCAGCTTGCGTTCCCGCAATAATTACTTGTTGCGAAGAATTTAAGTTTGCTAGATATAATTCAGTTGCTGCTTCATTTACTTCAGCGAGCACTTCTTTAATCTCATCAAGTGGCATTCTCAAAACAACTTCCATCACAATGTCCGATGACTCACCTAACGTCTGACATTGGTCTGACATAAGCTGCCCCCGTTTTTTCAGGACATCAAATCCTTCATCAAAAGTGAGCATACCGCTTGCGATTAAAGATGAATATTCACCCAAACTTAAACCAGCCATAAAATCAATCGCTGGTAACTGCTTTTCAATACTTTTATAAATTGCCAAGCTTGTTGCAGCAATAGCTACTTGCGCATAGCGTGTTTGCTCCAGGAATTCTACATCCTCTTTAATAATTTCACGAATTGGGTAGTCAGTGAGTGTTTCTACTTTTTCGTACACTTTTTGAGCTTCAGGATATTTCTCAGCAAAATCTAGTCCCATTCCCTCATAGTGAGCACCTTGGCCGTTAAATATAATTGCTAAAGACATAGTTCACCCTCATTATTCAAAATATTTTCCGCGATCTTCATAAACTGCTTTTGCTTCATTCACATAGTCCAAGATAATTTCTTCGACAGTTCCGGCTTCATTAATTAGCCCAGAAATTTGACCAGCCATCATTGATCCTTTTTTGGTATCGCCTTTAACAACCGCCCGATACAAAGCACCACTTGCAAGTTCTTCTAAATCAGAAAAATCTGGATTTTCGTCACTGGTGATGGATCGTTGAACACTTAAGTATTCTTTCGTTAATTGGTTACGAAGCACTCGAACCGGGTGACCTGTAATTTCTCCGGTCACCGTTGTTGAAATATCCTTCGCTTTTAAAATAGCTTGTTTGAAGTTCTCATGCGCATTCGATTCCTCAGCCACAACAAAGCGTGTACCGACCTGAATCCCTTCTGCACCTAACATCAACCCGGCAGCCATCGAACGCCCGTCACCAAAACCACCTGCACCAACAACTGGAATTGAAACGGCATCAACCACTTGTGGTAAAAGGGCCATGGTTGTCATGCGGCCAATGTGGCCACCTGCTTCCATTCCTTCAACTACCACGGCATCTGCACCAATTCGTTCCATTCGCCTTGCAACTGCGACCGATGCAACAACGGGAATCACAATTATTCCAGCTTCTTTAAAACGTTCCATATACTTACTTGGATTTCCAGCACCCGTTGTGATGATTTTGATATCTGCTTCATCGATTAAATATTCGATGACTTCATCAATATTCGGATTTAAAAACATTGCGTTCACTGCAAATGGTTTGTCTGTCTTTTGTTTCATTTCTTCAATTTTTCCTCGGACGACATCAACTGGATCATGTCCTGTACCAATAACCCCAAGTCCACCGGCGTTTGACACTGCACTTGCTAAGTCCGCATCTGCAACCCAAGCCATCGCACCTTGTATGATTGGATACTGTATATTTAATAGTTCTGTTATCGCTGTTTTCATTATTGACTCCCTTTACATCGTAATTAGTTGATTAAATTATTTTTGCAAACGTTCAATATGGTCAATTAATTCTTGAACTGTTTCAATGCTTTCTTCTGTTTCAATTTCCATGTCTAATTCGTCTTCAATTTCACTTAATACTTGGAAAATATCTAAACTATCTGCTTCTAAGTCCTCTACGAAATTTGTTTCAGCTTTCACGTTTTCTTTCTCTACTTCTAATTGGTCTGCAATAATTTCAATTACTGTTTCTTTGATATTCATTTCTATTCCTCCATTATGTTTTTATTCTATTTTAAATCCGTAAACTAATTTGCCCCCATGCTAGGCCAGCACCATATCCAACGAGAATGACTTTTTGACTGCCATCTAGTGTTATTTTTTCCTTCTTGACTAATTCATCCAGAAGAATCGGAATACTTCCTGCAGAGGTATTTGCGACTTGTGCAATATTTGTTGGTACTTGATCGAGTGAAACTTTTAATTTCTTGGCAATAATTTCGATAAAACGATAATTTGCTTGATGACTGAGCAAATAATCAAAATCACCCACTTCTTTTTCGATAAAATCCGCTAAAGAAGGGATTACTTGCCGTAAAACAAAGTTAAATACTTCCCGACCTTCCATCGTCATCAATCCGTCAGCAGTTTTTTCTGGCGCTGAACAAATCGAATCTTCGTGGTCAGGTATGCTCGTTAAACTACTTTGGTACTCCGGTAAGCCTACGCCATCATTTGCAAGCAAAACGGCCCCGGCACCATCACCAAATAGAATCGAGGTTCCACGATCATTGAAATCTAAGATATTACTCATCTTCTCCGCACCAATTACCAAGGTATAGCCAGATGTGTAATCCCGACTGATCTTCTCGGCCATTTCTAGTGCCATAACAAAGCCAGAACAAGCACCACTGATGTCGAATGCCCAAGCTTCTTGAATACCTAAAGCTCTTTGAACTTGACTAGCCACCGAAGGCGTTGGCAACTTTGATGACATGGTTGCCACAATGATCAACTGAATCTCCTGAACAATTGTTTCATCCAATTGGCTGAGTAAATCCTTAGCAGCGTTTGATGCGATATCACTAACTGTTTCATCAGCCACTGCGAAATGACGCTGTTGAATCCCTGTGCGTTGAACAATCCACTCATCACTCGAATCGATTGCCGTTTGTTTAATTAACTCGTTATTTGTTACTACTTTTTTAGGTAAGTATGACCCTGTGGCAATAATTCTACTCATCTGATTCTTCCTTCTTAAATCATATTCATTTTACTTTAGTAAGCTTTTTCTGATTTGCTACAAAATAAACAAATGAACAGTTTTGGTTATGTGTTCATCTGGTAAGAGTGATTCTATATTACTAAAATTTGATTGTCAAATGATTTTTTCAAATAATCAGATTGTTTCAGCTAATCCGTTTTTCTTTTGAAATCAAGATCACTTTTAGATACCCGATTGACAACGTTTTTTTATTTATTATTTTTTATTATAAAATAAACAAAAAAATCCTACCTCAAGAGGAATAATTCCCTCTCATGATAGGATTAATTGATTTAAAGCTTGCTAAAACTTTCTGAACTTAAGCTGCTCGTACACTTGTTTTTTCTACTTGGTAGCCTAATGCTTGGACAGCTTTTTCAATTTCTTCAATTGAAATGACTGTTTCATCAAAATTCAATCGAACTTTACTTGAGTTAAACAATACTTTTATACTGTCTTCTTCAACACCATTTAATCTTTTCGTTGCATTTTCAATCTTTTGTAAACATGATGGACAACTTAATGTCTCTAATTGTAAAGTTGCTCTTTTCATTATTTATCTCTCCCTTTGTTATTATCACTTAGTTATTTTACTGTTTTCCTTACTTACACCCATACTTTACCAATGATTTATCAAACAACACTTGATGTAGATCAACTATTTCACTTTATTTCTTTAATTGGTAACGAAGTAGTCGCATACCGTTTAAAATAACAACCAAAATACTTCCTTCGTGCACTAACATCCCGATTGACATATTCATCCAGTCACTAAAGAAAACACTGAGGATGAGCAGGATTACAACGCCGATAGCAATGATGATATTTTGTAGCATATTATTTGCGATGGCCTTGGTTAATCCAAGCGCGTGCGCCAAATGGCTAAAGTCTGAATTCATTAGGACAACGTCCGACGTTTCAATAGCTACATCAGTTCCACTTCCCATTGCTATTCCTATATCAGCTTTAGCAAGTGAGGGGCTGTCATTTACACCATCTCCTATAAAAGCAACAATTTCACCTTTCTTTTGTCGCTCTTCAAGATAAGCCGATTTATCTTCTGGTAACATATGCCCATGTGCTTCCGTTAAACCTAGTTCACGCGCAACTACATCAACTGTTCCTTGGTTATCTCCAGATAGAACAATTAAATTCTTTACACCTAATTTCTTAAGCTTTTCTAAATCTTCTTTTACTCCAGGGCGAACTTGATCTCGAATACCCATTAATACTTTCAATTCTCCATCGACTGAGGTTAGGACTAGCGAATTTCCATCCTTTTCTAATCGTTCAAGATCTTTCAAGACCTCTTGATTTAATTGAACATTTTCTTCTTCCATTAACGAGACATTCCCTACAGCTACACGATGTCCTTCTACACTTGCGATAATTCCGCCACCTTTTACAACATCGGTATTCTCTACTTCAGAAAACTTAACATCTGGCAAGCTTGATAGTACTGCTTTAGCTAATGGATGATCTGATTCACTCTCCACACTTGCTAAAAACCCAAGTGCTTGTTCTGTATTTTCACCATAAACTTCTGTTGCTGAAACCTCTGGATTACCAATTGTTAAGGTTCCTGTCTTATCAAAAATCATTGTGTCTACTTTCGAGAAATCGCTAATTACTTCACTTCCCTTTAACAAGACTCCATTACGTGCACCATTTCCGATTCCCGCTACGTTTGATACAGGTACTCCGATTACCAAAGCTCCTGGACAACCTAAAACTAAAACGGTAATTGCTAATTCAACATCTCGAGAAACGAGCCAAACGATAAACGACAGAACTAAAACAGTAGGTGTATACCATTTTGAGAATCGATCAATAAAGCGTTCTGCTTCTGATTTTGAATCTTGGGCTTCTTCAACTAATTCAATAATTCGTCCAAATGTCGTGTCTTCTCCTACTCGATCAGCTTGAATTTGAAGGGTACCATTTTCTAAAATCGTTCCCGCAAATACTTCTGATCCTTCCTCTTTATTAACAGCAACAGATTCTCCTGTGATGCTTGCCTCATTAATATGTCCTTCTCCGACTAATACTGTTCCATCTACAGGTACTTTGGCACCCGTTTTGACAAGCAAAACATCATTTACATCAACTTCGTCTACATCGACCTCAACAAATTCGCCTTCTTCATTTCTTTTCTCTGCAACTTCCGGCGCCATTTCAGTTAGTTCTCTAATAGCTGAACGTGTAGAGTTTAATGTTCGCGCTTCTAACCACGCTCCAAACAAGAAGAGAAACGTTACGATTGCAGACTCTTCGTAGTTTTGAATAATAAAAGCTCCAGCTACTGCTATCGTTACTAGTACATCAATACTTACTACTTTTACTTTTAATGCCTGATAGGACTGAATCGCAATTGGAGCAACTCCTAAAATTGACGCAATAATTAAAGCTATATTAAATATTTCAGTATTCCCAAAACCTAGTTCACTAATAAACGCAATCGCGATTAAAATACCACTGATTAAGGTGATTTCATTCTTTTTTCGTAAAATATATCCTTGCATTATTTTCCTCCTGATTTAATCTCTTCCATATAAAGGCCTTGTTTTTAGTGCTTTACATTTAATTACTGTGATAAGCTTGTTCAATTTCTTCTAACATATTGTAAACTGCTTCATAACTTTCACAGACATCTGCTGGTATTTCATAGTCACTCGTTATTGCACGTAATTGTGTAAATTCTTCATCCAATGCCGGCTTTTCTGTACCAGCTAATTTTATCTTTTCATTTAGAACATCAAATACTTTACGTACTTCATAAAATTCTGGGTTTTCTGCCCCATGCACTCGTTCGACAATCGGTACAAATTGCTCCAATCTTTCAATATGTTCTGCTTTTGCTTCATTAAATTTTGTCGTTGACATTTTTTATTCCCTCTTTCTCTGATTTGTAAATACAGTCTATCCTAGAAAGATTGATTATAAATTGATTGGTATCAAGTATTTAGAAAAAACTCTAGTTAAAGACAAAAAATCCCTCAAAGCAATTTGCTCTAAGGAATTTTAGATATATTTTTAATTCAATTGTTGATTAAAGAATTTCAATTTCTCTTGTAATATTCGGTGTATTAACAATTGTATCAATTACTGGACAAGTTGCATCAATAAAGTCTGTAAATGCTTCAATCTCTTCTTTTGTATTATCTGCATCAATTTGATAATGAGTATTTACATTCATTAAGCCGATTTTCGCATCTGGGTTTTTCCCTGTAAATCCATCTGTATCCAAGTCTCCAGTGACCGTAATTTTAATATGGTTCAACTTAATTTTGTGCATACGTGCAAAGGATCTAGCTACGATTACTTTACAGCCACCGACTGCTGACAGCAGGGCTTCCACTGGATTCATTCCTGTATCTGTTCCACCTAGACTTTTTGGCTCATCCATTATAAATTCAAAATCACGTACTCGGCTAACTGTTTTTAAACCTGCAACTGACTCTACTTCTGCTCTCATTCTACTAATTGCCATTATTATCATCCTTTTCATCATATTATTGATTGCAGCGCTTACATCTTCTTTAAGAATAGTCCTTTTCATGAAAAAAATCAACACCTAAAATAGCATGTTGATTTGTTCCTCTATCTAATTCATCTCTACTCAACTGCAAATAATAATTCATCAACACTGGGAATATGAATTTTATTTTTAGGTAATTGATTAATTAAGCCCTGATCTTCAAGTTCTTTAAATTTCCGGCTAATTGTTTCCGGGGTTGTTCCTAGATATGAAGCCAAATCTTTGCGTGACATTGGCAGTTGAATGGTTGTTTCATCTTTCTCATCAAGCCTTGCTAGATCTTCTAGATAATAAATAAGACGATTAACAACTTGTTCAATTGCTACTGATGCCGTCTGTTTTTGCGACTCTTGTAGACGATTGGACATCACTTTTAAAATTTCCATCGATATTTCAGGATGCTCATTTAGCAAATCTTGAAATTTTTTACGACTAATGACACAAACATTCGTATTTCGAGTGGCTTGAGCAAAATGCTCATGATCATTATCTTCTGTAAAAATCGTCCATTCCCCCGTAAAGTCTCCTGGATTCAACAAACGAATCAGTTGCTCTTTGCCCGATTCAGATAAATGCGTAATTCGAACTTGGCCTTGATGAATAATATACAAGGAGTCATCTTGATCTCCTGCTTGATAGAGATATTCATTTCGTTTAAGCATTTTTGTGTTAGCCCGCGATGCAATAATATTTTGCGCCTCACTATCTAAATGATTAAAGATAGGTACTAAATTAACACAACTTGCATGCTCACAATCTTTTGCCATCTAACTCTTCCTTCCTAATTCCTTAAAAAACGGCTAGTTCTTTTTTCTATATTTATCATTTTCTCACTTTTAACTAGGAGAATCAAAAGAAGTGACTATGATTTATTTCAAATGATAGCCACTTCTTAAATGATTTACTTATTTAAATATCTCTTTCATAACCTACTGTGATCCCGCCGCGCTCAGTGTAAACCGTACACAGTCCACTTGTATCACGAATGGTTACTTCAACATCTGGATATTTTTCGCGTAAGATATCTGCTATTTTGTCAGCTAGAGGTCGGTTATGTACATGAGCGATTTCTAAAACTCTTCCATTAAAGCCACTGTTTAGTAAATCTTTTATAAACGTTTTGATGGCTCGCTTTTCTCCACGTGCGCGACTAGTCATTTCAACCAGTCCATCATCCGAACGAATCCCAATCACATGAATATTCAAAATCCCAACAAGTGATCCCATAAATTCACTGACCCGACCGTTTTTAACAAAGTTTTCAATTGATTTAAACATATAAGCTACCCGTGTTGTCTTATGATATTCTTTTAAAGCTTCAACCACTTCATCAAACTCTTTACCTTCATTGATTAATTCCACAGTCTTTCGAATCAATAAATCAACCTCACCAGCTGTCGATTTAGAATCTAGAACAAAGATATTTGCATCTGGATTTTCCTCCAAGACAAGATCTTTTCCTGACATCGCACTACCATAACTACCAGAAAGTGCTCCTGTTATTGTGAATACAATTACATTGTCTGCACCCGCAATTTTTTCAGCATAGGCACCAGGTGAAGGACAAGCGGATCTTACTTTCTCAGAAGCATACATTTTTTCAACCAATTCTACTGTATCTAAATCCGGCGTATCAATGATTTCCTCGTCATCAAAATAAAGATGCATTGGAACGCGTTCAAATGCAGTGTCCTCTGGCAAATTTTCTAACTCAAATATGTTTGAGCCTGTATCTGTCACTATTTTCCATTTCATTATATCACCTCTTGTTAGATTATTTTGTACATCAATTATAGCAGTATTTAATCTATAATGACATGTTTTATTGTTTTGTACATCTAACTAGTCAAACTTTTCAATTAGCCCTTGACTTAACTTTATTTACTGATATAATAGTAGATGCATGCGGATCCTTAGCTCAGTTGGGAGAGCGCTAGCTCGACAAGCTAGAGGTCGCAGGTTCAAGACCTGCAGGGTCCATCATATATTAAAAAAGCTTCTCTTAATTGAGGAGCTTTTTTTTTGACAAAAATTCAGCCAATAGCTTCTGTTAAACAGAAAATACAAAGTCGTTTGGCCTAATTGTAGGATTGAATCTCGTTTACTTTTCATGTAATCTAAACTCACTAGTATACTTTGAAACATAATCATTTCCTACAAATTAAAGCACTCATCGTTAAAAAATTCAATAAATTTATACGGATTCTTAAACTCAAGAAGTTTAATGAATACCTTATACATTTTATAAGGAGAATTTGAAGTGACTAAGAAAAAAACGGACGCAATTTACAAGCAATGGTGGTTTTATGGAATTATCCTTGTTATTTTGGGAGCGGCATACT
>CAYROB010000001.1:19557-21505 GCA_964425775.1 uncultured Carnobacteriaceae bacterium | reverse complement strand
TTAGAACAACAGCGGCTTCATTTAGCACCAGAGCTAAATGAAGCCGCTGTTGTTCTAATAATTGTAAAGTAGGTGATTCTCTTGTGTCATCCACATTGGCTTTGTAAGTTAAGCCATATAAACCTACACGGGTAATATCTGTCAGCTCTTTTTCGACCATAATTTCTCTAATTCGTTTCAAAACAAAACTTGGCATTGAATCGTTAATTTTACGAGCCTTTTTGATTAGACCTGTAATTTCAGGATAGTCCCCCACTAAAAACCATGGATCAACTGAAATACAATGGCCTCCTACTCCAGGACCAGGATTTAAAATGTTTACCCGCGGGTGTTTGTTCGCAATTCGAATAATTTCATGGACATTTAAATCATCAAAATGAGCAATCTTTGCCAGCTCATTGGCAAAGGCGATGTTAATATCACGATATGTATTTTCAACAACCTTAGACATTTCTGCTGTACGAATATCTGTAATGATGATTTCAGCTTCACAAAATGTTTCATATACTTCTTTAACTTTTTCACCGACCGCTTGATCCATACAACCTACTGTTCGCGAATTATATTGCAACTCGTGTACCATATTTCCTGGTAAAATTCGTTCAGGCGCGTGGACTAAGTGGAATTTCTTATCTTTATCTTTCTCTGCTTTTTCAACAATTGGTAAAATATGTTTCTCAATTGTTCCAGGAGATACCGTCGATTCTATAATAATTATTGCATCATCCAATGCTTTATCAAGCACTGTCTTAACAGATTGTTGAACGTAAGCTGGATCAATCTTTTTAGAATAACGATCATAAGGGGTTGGTACGGTAATGATATACATATCAGTTTCCATATATTCCGTAGTAAACTTGATATTGTTTTCTCTGGCCTCTTGAAATAAATCAGTCATCCCTTTTTCTTCAAAGGGTAATAGACCATCCTGTAAGTCTTTGATACGTCCCTCATCAATATCTGTGCCGATAATATTATTTCCACGTGCGCCTAGCATTAAGGCAGTTGGTAAGCCGATATAGCCTAAACCGATAATGTTAATCATTTTTTTCCCCTCCTAACATTTTTTCTTTTAATGTCCGAACAATTCTTTCGCTGGCACGGCCATCACCATAAGGATTACTTGCTTTCGACATCTTTTCATACTCAACTTCATCATCTAGTAGTTGTTGAGTTTCTCGGACAATGTCTTCAAACTCTGTGCCAATTAATTTAAGCGTACCTGCTGTTACACCCTCTGGCCTTTCAGTGGTATCGCGTAAGACAAGGACAGGTTTACCTATGCTCGGCGCTTCCTCTTGAATTCCACCCGAATCACTCATGACAAAGTAGCTTTGGGCAATAAAGTTATGGAAGTCAGTAACTTCTAGTGGCTTAATTAAATGAATTTGTTCATGATTTCCAATAATCGGTTCAATAATCTCACGAATTTTTGGATTTAAATGGACAGGATAGATTACTTTGACATCTTTATTATCTTCTACTATTTTTAAGATGGCTTTAGCAATATTTTCCAGTGACTCACCAATGTTTTCGCGGCGATGTGCCGTAACTAGGATGAGACGACTTCCTTTAGCCCATTCAATTTCGGGATGCTGATAATTCTCGTCTATCGTTGTTTTTAGGGCATCGATCACTGTATTACCTGTCACATAAATATTTTCTTTGAGCTTTCCTTCTGCTATTAAATTAGTAGCTGCCTCTTGTGTTGCCGCAAAATGATAATCAGCAAATAAACCAACCGCTTGACGATTAAACTCTTCTGGATATGGTGAGCGCATGTTATGTGTCCGTAATCCCGCTTCAATATGTGCTACGGGGATTTCTTTATAGAATGAGGCTAAGGCAGTCGCAAACGTTGTTGAGGTGTCCCCATGAACTAGAACTAAGTCGGGCAGCTCTTCATCTAGAATCGAATCAATACCCTGCAAGATGTTTGCCGTAATGT
>CAYROB010000001.1:6202-19547 GCA_964425775.1 uncultured Carnobacteriaceae bacterium | reverse complement strand
ACTTTGCTTGTTCTTCATGATGTCCAAATTATAATTAGGCTGGATATTAAATGTTTCTAGAACTTGATCCAACATTTCACGATGTTGTCCTGTCACGCATACAATCGTTTCGATATTTTTATCTTTTTGCAATTCTAAAACAAGTGGTGCCATTTTGATCGCTTCAGGTCTTGTCCCAAAAACAATAAATACCTTATGCATTCTATTAACTGCTCCTTCTCTACGTTCATTCTTTGCGGTTGCTAGATTCGTTTAGCCTTAGTTATATCACTTCTTCAATAAAATGCATCAGTTTTTCTGCCAATTTACTATAATCATAATTATTGGCTGCTTCTAGCGCATTCTGTGAAAGTTCATCATACTTCGCTTGGTCCATGTTTTTAATCTTGAGAATCGATTGAGCGAGCTCAGATGCAGAGTTATCCTCAAGTTCGATTCCAAATTCATATTTTGTAATAGGTGAGTATCCCATCTTCACCGTTGAAATAACAGGCTTTCCTGAAGCCATATAGCTAAACAATTTGTTTGAGCTGTTCCCTCTTGACCAATTATATAACTCTTGTGAATAATTCAAAATATTTACAGACGACTGCGTCAGTAAGCTTGGAATATACTTCTGATTAATATATCCTTTTAGTTTTACGTTCTCTATTTTTTCATCTTTTAATCTTTTTTTCAAATCAGCAAGTTCGTTCCCGTCACCATAGATTAAAAAACGTATATCTTTATGATTTTGTAGTTTTTTAGCAGCATCAATCAGTAAATCAACATTGTTAACTGGTCGAATTGCTCCCGTGTAAATCACATTAAAGTTTTCGGCTTTCAAATCTTCATCTTGATAAACATCTGTTTTAATCAATTGATTAAACTCTTCAATATCCACGCCATTATTTATGTAGCGATACTTTTCTAGATCGAGATCTCCACCTTGGGCTGTATCCCACTTTCTATCTGTCAGATAAGTATAATCGCCCTCTTTTAAAAAGATAAGACCATCTGCTTTTTTATAGAGCCAATGCTCACCGGCAATAAGTGCTCTTCCGATTAATCCCTTTTCACTAATTCGGTCTGCTTTAAAAAAGACTTCTGGCCAAAAATCTCGTACTTCATTAATAACCGATATGCCGAAATTATTCGCTACTTTAATACCAGCTAATAATGTTAATGGATGTGGTGAAGAAGCAATAATTATGTCCGGCCGTTCTCCATTTTCATAGAGTTCCTGCGACACTTTAACTAAGTTTTTATAATAGGATAACATGTTAAAGACTCGACCAATTCCATTCCCAGATGAAGAGTAACTTCGAACAAAAACATGCGGAATCTCTGTCTCGTTATTTGTGATAAATAATTTTCTATCTGTAATTAAATTTTCATTTGAATAATGTAAGTGTGAAGAAGCAAAGACTTTTACATTGTAGCCATGCTCCTTTAAATGTACCCCAAAGTTATAAGGTCTAGTAAACCCAGTCATTGTTGGTGGTGTGGCAGTAGGATGAAAAATCCACACTGTTTTTTTATTTGTATCTTTTTTCATTCAATCTACCTCTTCTATTTTTAGTGAATCTTCTATAGATCGTCCAAATTTTCCCGTTTTTTCTAAAATTGCCAGCACCAACTTTTTTTCTAACAAATCTTGTCTACTATTCTTCCTTGATCGATTTAAGCCAAGGTTATTTTCTGAGCTCACAATTTAACTGTATCTTATAATTCTATCAGTCATTCTAATGCATTTCTACACTCTTTCATACCATTTTCCAAAACTTTCTGAATTACAAGGTTGGCTTGAAGCTGAATTGTTCAAATACTCCATTAAAAACCCAAAATGTAAGAAGAATAATAGTTGAAAATAGGAATATTCAGGGCCACCTATAACCCCTTCAAAAGTATTGATTACGATAAATAAAATCGTAAATAATCGGATATTTAAGTTGTCCATTTTCATAAAAATATATAGGCCATATAGGATGATAATTAGCACCATTATGAAAGGAATCACTCCATAAAAACCGAGCATGTTAAAGATAATATTGTGCCCATGAAAAACATCTAATTCTTTTATGAAAAATTTACTGCCACCACCGAAGATTTCATAATTTTTTAATGTATAAGCCCATATCCCCGTTCTGCCTGTAAAGGAAAAATCAAGACCATTTCCATCCCACTTGTAAAAAAGATTTTTAAAAAGATTTACTAACTGGCTTCTACCGATATACATTAGCCCAACTAGGCCAGGTGAAGCCCATATTAACTTGTCCCGACTGATGTAGTGCATCGTCTTTATTAAATAATAGATAAAATAAGAAACTAGTAAGATACTCGCTAAAATAGCTGTTCTTGAACCCGTATTATAAGTCGTGACTAGATTGATTAACAAGTAGAGTGACAGCAGCAGGGATTCCTTTTTTTGCTTCTTCTGAAGCGTCTTAGAAATTAAGGTTAGAATAAAATAGCTATTGATGGATAGCAAAACTCCCATACTATTATTATAGTACGATGGATAATGATTAAAGCTATAAATTGCATATACGAGAAATGGCGAGATGCTAATTAAGTTCGCCTGAATAAGCTGATTGAGCTGCTTCTTATCTGTGTTTCTAGGTATCAGTTTCCCAAAGATTATATATGTAAGCAACACCAAGTTATATTCCATATGATAAAGTTTCGAGAGATCAATTGAGAAAATCAACAACCAAAAGATACCTTCTATCCACCTAATTCGTGGGATTCCCATTTCTTTATTTTTATTCAAAACCACTACATAATAGAAAAAGATGAGTATATTGAGCATTAAAAAAAGTGGATACAGATAGCTTATTTGCTGATGCGCAAAAATCTGCATGTAGTTTATGAGAAAAACATAGCCAGTTAAAAATAAAAAGATTGTTTTCTCTTGATTCTCTTGGACAAGTTTTCTCATTTTGTTACTCCTCACTTGATTTAATTATGCGGTTTACTAATTCTCTACAAATTTTACTGCCTTTTTCATTATATCATATATTTTGCGCTAATCTCGTTACAATGTTCATTAATCAATGCTATTCTATGTAAGAAAAAAAACCACATATGAGGAATCTCATACATGGTTTTTTCACACTTTACATTACTCTGGTTATTATTGATTTAAACTGTGTTTATACTTACGGTATCTCTCTTCAATAATTTGATCATAGTTACTAAACGCATGTCTATATTCATTTTCAATCACTGTTGTTTCTCTGATATCAACATCTGTAATTGTTCGGGCATCTTGGAATAGTCGGTAGCTATCTTGATCCAAACGAATCAAGGTCATTTTCTTACCTTCTGCCTCATACTTTTCTGAGATGCTATTGATTGCTTCAATTCCTGAATGGTCCATAACTTTCGCATACTTGAAGTCAACAAATACATGGTCTGGATCATGTTTAATATCAAATAGTTCTTGGAAGTTTAAGACAGAACCAAAGAAAATTGAGCCATTTACTTTATAAGTTTTTGATCCATCGTCATTGTATTCAATATTGACATAAATGATCTTTCCTTTTTCCCAAGCAAATACTAATGCTGAAAGGATAACTCCCGCGATTACGGCTGTTGCTAAGTCGGCAAAGATGGTTACGACTGTAACGACAATAATCACTAGAATATCTTGCGCTGGTATTTTGTTTCGGTACTTCAGACTTTGCCATTCAAATGTTCCAACAACAACCATAAACATAACTCCAACTAAGGCTGCCAATGGAATTCGGTTAATGACACTTGAACCAAATATCATAAACATCAATAGTGAAGAAGAAGCAACTAGTCCAGATAGTCTTGTTCGTCCACCAGATCGTACGTTAATAATTGACTGTCCGATCATTGAGTCTCCACCCATACCACCAAAGAAACCATTGACGGTATTCGCAAGACCTTGGGCAACTATTTCTTTATTTGTTCTTCCGCGAGTATCGGTCATTTCATCGATTACTCTTAATGTAAGAACCGCTTCCGTTAATCCAACCAGTGCGGCAATGACTGCATACGGGAAGATTATTTGAAGAGTTTCAAGGTTTAGATTGACTTGTGGGATATAAAAGCTTGGTAAGCCACCTTTTAATTCCATTCCGGCGAAATCTTGTACCGTTTGTAGGTGGTAGCCACTATTGTCTAGAAGGACTGCAATAATTGTCATGACAACAATGGCAATTAAACTTGAAGGAATAGTCGTTGTTATTCTTGGTGCAAAGTGAATAATGGCCATTGTAAATGCTACAAATAAAAACATAATGACTAAATCCATTGATGGTAACCAAACTTGTTGGATGGTTTCAACTCCACCTACCATCACTACTTCATCGACTTTAAACAATGCCCATTGTGAAATGAAAATCACAATTGATAAACCGTTTAAAAAACCTAACATCACTGGGTGTGGAATGATACGTGCATACTTACCTAGTTTAAATAGGCCCACTGATATTTGAATAATTCCCATTAAAATAACTGTCGCAAACAAATAATCCATTCCGTGCTCAGCGATTAGCGAGGCAAATACAATCGAAATAGCTGCTGTGGAGGAACTGATCATACCCGGTCTACCTGTAAATGTAGCTGCAATAAAACCAATCATTACCGCTGTTTGTAAACTGACAATCGGGCTAACCCCCGCTACAAACGCAAAAGCAATTGATTCTGGTATTAACGCTAAAGCAACTGTCAGACCCGCTAAAATGTCCGCCCTAAAATATTTTTTCTTATCGTGAAACATATTGACTAACTTGTCCAAAAAATCTCTCCTTATTTTCTATTTGTTCTCTTCTAAGCAAAAAAACACCTTTGATCCTTCTCAAAGATAGTTTGGTCGATATTTATTGTAACTTCAAACTCTAAAAGTTACTATTTCATATGTTTATCTAAAACAACCTAAAATAGTATAACCTACATCATTACAACTATCCATAAATATTCACATTAAATTCATTTAAAAGCCTTTTCAATGGTTATTAGACCATGTTTCACCTCTTCATGTGATATAATAAGTTCAATTATGAACAAAGAGGTGGTAGATTATGTCGCTAATCAAATCATATATTGTTACTTTTATTGTTTTTATCATTCTTGAACTTTTTTGGCTAATCATTCTAGCAAGAGATTTATATGCAAATGAACTTGGCTATATAATGAAGAGTGAGCCAAATTTACTTCCCGCCGCAATCTTTGGCTTACTTTTTGTTAGCGGACTTGTATTCTTCGTTGTCAACCCAGCACTTGAGCAAAACAGTTGGTCTTATGCTCTATTTGCTGGCATCTTTTACGGATTAATTACTTATGCAACCTATACTTTAACCAATTTAGCCAATCTAGAAAGCTGGCCATTGAAAGTCACAATTATTGATTTATTATGGGGAATGGTTTTGGGAGGCTTAGCCTCTACAATCTCCTTCTTTATTCTTAATCGTTTCAAGTAAAAGTTCTGGTTGAGCTAAATGTAAGGGGGGGTAAAACTAACTTTTTATGAGGCTTTTAACGACTTCAAAGAAAAAAAGGTCGAAGATGTCAGATATCGCTTGCAATATTTTATTAGGGGTGGTATAGTTAATTCGTAGAAACATTTGTCTTGAAAAAGGACACCTGTTTAAAATATACAGATGGGATGTGACACAGTTTGATTAATAAGAATGAAACAAAAGTATTAGCAATTATTGAAGAAAATCCTTTTGTTTCTCAGAAAGAGATTGCTAATGAACTTCAGTTAACGCGCTCAACAGTGGCAACAATAATTTCATCACTTACACAGAAAAAATATTTGCTGGGACGTGCTTATGTAGTGGATCGTTCTAAGAATATTTATTGTATTGGTGCAATTAATATTGACCGCAAATTTAACTTGACTGAAGAAATGGTTTTAGGAACAAGTAATCCTGCGATATCCGATGTGAGTGTCGGTGGAGTTATTCGAAATATTGCAGAAAACTTAGGCCGACTAGATCAAGATACCAGCCTAATCTCACTTGGAGGTCATGATCAAGACTTTACCTTTATCAAAACAGAAACTGAGCCATATGTGAATATGCAACACGTTTCTCAAATACAAGACTTCTCAACCGGTATGTATAGTGCAGTACTTGATCCAGCAGGTGAGATGCAACTAGCAATTGCGGACATGGAAATTAATGAGCAGATGGATGCCCAGTGGATTGCTCAGTATGAAAGCATCCTATCACAAGCAAAATTAATTGTCTTAGATTTAAATTTACCGCGTGAAACTGTTGAATATATTTTAGACCTTGCTAATTTACACGAGGTCGACCTTTTCATTATTCCAGTCAGTGGACCAAAGATGAAGCGTCTGCCTAAGGACTTGAAAGGTGTAAAATGGCTAATCGTTAATGAGGATGAATCGGAAAGTTACTTTAACTTTAAAATAGAGAGTGAAGAAGACTTCCAAGGACTTGTTGATCGTTGGTTAGAAACTGGCGTTGAAAATGTGGTGATCACTCGTGGCGTAGAAGAAAGTGCCTATGGAAATCAAGCAGGTGAACGCTTGCAATTACAACCACCTCTTGTTGATAAAGTGATCGATGTAACTGGTGCAGGTGACGGATATGCTTCAGGAGTTATCTTAGGATACTTAGAAGGACTTAGCCCCAAAGAATCAATTCAATTAGGAATGACGAACTCTTATCATGTCATTCAGCAACCAACAAGTGTTCGTACTGATTTAACTAAAGAAAAGTTATTTAATGAAAAAAACAAATTATTTTAAAAGGAGAATATATAAAAATGAATAAACTATTATCAATTAACCCAGAGGTACAAGAGGCACTTGATCAAGGAAAAGCAGTTGTTGCTCTTGAGTCAACAATTATTTCTCACGGAATGCCATATCCACAAAACGTAGAAATGGCTCAGAAAACAGAAAACATTATTCGCGAGAATGGTGCTATTCCAGCAACAATCGCCATTATTGATGGAAAAATCCAAGTTGGTTTAGATGAAGAACAACTTGAGTTATTAGCAACAGCAGAAGATGTAGCAAAAGTTTCACGTCGAGACTTAGCGCAAATCTTAGCAACTAAAAAATTAGGTGCGACAACTGTAGCAACAACAATGATTGGTGCAGAACTTGCAGGAATTGATGTCTTTGTAACGGGTGGTATTGGTGGAGTTCACCGTGGATTCGAAGATCACATGGACGTTTCAGCCGACTTAGAAGAATTAGCACAAACACCGGTAACAGTTATTGGTGCAGGTGCGAAAGCAATCTTAGACTTACCACGTACACTTGAGTACTTAGAAACACATGGTGTTCCAGTTTTAGGATACGAAACAGATTACTTACCAGCATTTTACTCAAGCTCTTCAGAGTATAAATTAAATGCACGTGTCGATTCGCCAGCAGAAGTCGCAGATATTATGAAGTATTCACGTGATTTAGACTTTGACGGTGGAATTTTAGTGGCGAACCCAATCCCAACAGCAGATGAAATTCCAGCAGAAGAAATTAACAAGATTATCGAAGAAGCAGTGAAACAAGAAAGAGCTGCAGGAATCAAAGGGAAAGACAGTACACCATTCTTACTTGGAAAAATTGTTGAATTGTCAGACGGTAAGAGTTTAGAAGCAAATATCGCATTAGTCTACAACAACGCAAAAGTTGGAGCAGAAATTGCTGCAGCATATGCAAAATTAAAATAATTTCTTTCAAATAATTAAAAAAGTGGCAGTGAATCGATAGTCGGTTCACTGCCACTTTTTTGTTTTGCTGGAGCATTTACACTTTTAAAAGCCTTTCTTCTGACCTTCCCATGGTGGCTCTTTTCCTGCCTCAAATTCATGGATTCCTGGCCCACCTAATTTTTTTAGCCGCCAAACTCCATAAACCAAGGTTAAAATCATAACAGTTAGTGTTGCAGGAAAGCCTAATAAGATGCTGGCCCAGCCCAATTCTGCCAAATCACCTCGTTGATAAAATATAATTTGAAGAATGAGGCGGATAAAGACTAAAATCGTCCAGGCAATCGTTACTTCTCGATAGGCTGGCTTTATATCCTCTCTTAAAAACCAGTCAAATTGCCAGCCTCTTGAAAGATGACTTAAAATCGCTGCTGCCGGTTTTCCTATGAGCAGACTGATGATTAACAATAAGAATAAACCACCACTTACTAAGATCTTAGGCAAAAAATAGTTTGCCGCATTATCTGATAGTAGTGCAAAGCCCGATGCAAAAGCAACTCCTGCAATACCCCCTAATGCATATAAGATACTCTCTCTTTTTAAGAGTCTAAATAATGCCAAAATTATAGCGATAGTCCACGCACTAATAACAGCTACTTTGAGTCCGGCCAAGTTATTTACAAGGACATAGATAATTGGTGGAATCAGTGCATCGACTGTTTTACCTGACAAAAACTGTTTCAGTTCATCTTTGATATCCTTCAGTAATTGCATAATAGTCCCCTTATCTAATCTATTTTTAACACTACTTAATTTTTACCTAGACCTTTCGCTTGATAGAGTCGCTTGTCAGCTAGATTTATGATTGCCTCGACCATTTCACGGCTTGAAACTTCTTTACTTGCATCAATCTCTCTACAAGCAGATATCCCAGCGCTAAATGTAAAGTTCAACTCATTCCCGTTAAAGTAAAAATCTTCCTACTAAGAGGAAGGAAATATATTGAATTATATTGATCTAGTAGTAACAATCAACTATCTTTAAAAAAGTTGCGTTTCACTTCACAATACACCCTTAAAATCGCTCGTCCATTGGTTTCATAGAGTGTTGTTTACTATTTACAGCAAACTTGATTGCGCCCTTTTCGTTTGGCTTCATACATTGCCAAATCTGCTCGTCCAATTGCCTCTTCAATATCATATGTTTTTGGGTTTACGCGGCATACACCAATACTGATTGTTAAATCTTTTAATTCTTCAGATTCTGATTCTTCAATCATTTTTCGTATTTTTTCAGCTAAAATAAATGCACCTTCTTTGCCTGTGTTTGGCAATAGAAGAACAAACTCTTCGCCACCCCAACGGGCAAAAACATCCACTTCTCGAATTATCAGTAAAATCTGTTTGGCAAGTTCTTGTAAAACCTTATCACCCCAAGCATGCCCATAAGTGTCATTCAATTTTTTAAAATGATCGATATCCATAAACATCACGGCCATTTCTTGTTTGTAACGCTCCGCTATTTTACTTCGCGTTTAGCAATTTCGTAAAATTTATTTCGATTATAAATATTTGTTAAATAATCTAGTTCTGCACTCTCTTTTAGATTATTTTGATAGAATGCTAAAACTAAACCGAATGCAATAATGAAAAAGGCTAAAAACGTCACAAGTGTTATTTCCCAATACATATCTTCCATAAACGCGCCGTAACCGCCGGCACAGTGAGAGATTGATATTAAATAGGCCGTCGGACTGTCCTTAAAATTATTGATTCCTAGAAAGTTTACGATATAGTCTTCTCCTTCAAATGTATGTACAATCGTAAAACTCTCTTTGTTTTTTAATTGCTTTTTATATTTATCTTTAATGCTGTCAAAAAATGATTCTTTAGAATTTATGGTTACTGTATTATTAAGTGAAGTGAATTCATCTACTTCTATATCAACATAATGGTCTTCGATTATATTAGATTCTCGATAATTCACCATTTGATCTTCAAAAAGGTTTTCTTGGACTACAGCTTTATCAATCACAAAGTAATAATCGCGCTTTTTATGAAGTTCCGAAAGGATTTCAATGACCGAGGCACTGGACATCGAGATTTCAACCGAGCCAACGTGTTGATCATCGTACTATAGTGGATAAACATTACGGAAGCCATTAAATATTTTTCCTTCTTCAAAACCACTAATTTTCATTTCGGTTTCATTGACTAGCCGAACACTTTCACGACTATCAATCAATAAATCCCCATATCTCCCTGGCAAATGCACTCTAAGAAAGCTTTCTGTTGTTGGTAGGTGAAAATGAAACTGTCTAAATTTATATTCTTTCATGACTGGATACTGTTTTTCAACCTTGCTGTATAAACGATCTCTAAGCAGATCCTTTTCTGCATCTGATGCTGAGTTTGCCTGGGAAATAATAGAAAGAATCTCATCATCTTGATTGATTTCATCATATATGTAATTGGCAAATTCTTCATAGGTTATTAAGGTTGAATTGACCTCTCCTTCAAATCGCCGCAATTCTGTTTCTAGAAAAGTATTTTCTTTCACTTTATAATTTTCATAAAACATTCCAACTGTAATTGCCCAAGCAATTAAGACAGCAACAGACAACAAAGCCCATATTCGAAATTCTTTTTCTTTCATTTTTTTCACTGTTTTCCCTCCTGCTCCATCGACTTATTTTAATCATTTGTCTCATTCAATCTCTATTTATGGTATGGCTCATTATTTAATATCTTAAAGGCCCGATAGATTTGTTCAACAAGAATCAAGCGCATCAGCTGGTGCGGGTAAGTTAACTTACCAAAGGATATTTTTAGCTGTGTTTTCTCAAGCACCTCATCACTAATCCCATGAGACCCTCCAATAATATAAACAATATGACTCTTGCCATAGGTGGTTGTCTCATCTATGTACTCTGCAAATTTCTCAGAGGTAAATTCTTTTCCTCTCAAATCCAAAGCAATAACCTCAGCACGCTCTGGAATTTTTTGGATGATCTTTTTTCCTTCAACTTCTTTAACTTGTTCAATTTCTTTCGCACTTAAATTATTACCTGCCGGTTCATCAGGAACCTCTATTATTTTTACTTGCGCATAACTTTTTAACCGTTTTAAATATTCAGCAATACCTGCTTTTAAATATTTCTCTTTTAACTTACCCACAGAAATGATTGTAATATCCATAAGTCCTCCTAATTAGTTGTTCACATTGTTATCCACATATCCACAGTTTTCGTTGTTTACTTTTCCTTACTCCTTGAATTAACGGGGACTCTCCGATAAAAAACGCACGTTCGGTTCATCTTATCAACAAGTTACCCACAGGCCTAAACAAAAGACTTCTTTCGTTCAAACACTTGTGTGTCAAGGTCACTTCCCTATCTATAAAAATAAAACCCTCTCTATCCACATCGTTTTTATAAAAATGGGGATAACTTTGTTTTTGAAATATTGATATCATCAACTTTCATCACTAGTTATCCCCAGTTTGTTTATATTATAATAATCATCCACATTTTACTACGCTATTTAGTTAATTAATTAGCTGCTGGTAGCATTTCCAGTCGTGCTACTTTTGGTTCTCCTTCTCGATAGTATTCAATTTCAACCACTTTTCCAACTTCAGTTGTATATAATAATTGACGCAAACGTACTGAGTTTGTCACTGCTTCACCATCGAAACTGATGATTACATCTGCTGGCTGAATTCCAGCTAAATCTGCTGAACTTCCATTCGCCACACTTGTAATAACTACTCCCTCTGATGTTTCTTCGTCTAATTTTAATTCTTCTAGTTGTTGACTACGTGAAATATACGCTAAATCCATCATTGTAATTCCTAAATATGGACGAATGACTTTTCCTTCTGCTTCAAGTTGGTTAATTATATTGATTGCATCATTACTTGGTATTGCAAAACCCATGCCTTCAACTGTTGATGAGGATATTTTCATTGAGTTGATACCAATAACTTGTCCGCCAATATTAATTAGTGGTCCACCTGAATTACCTGGATTAATTGCTGCATCTGTTTGAAGAGCAGTCATTTCCCAATCATATTTACGGTCTCCATTTGTGTCAACCGGAACTGTTCGTCCAATACCTGAAATAATTCCTGAAGTAACCGATGACGCAAATTCAGTTCCTAATGGTGATCCAATTGCAATCGCTGGCTCTCCAACTTTTAGGTTATCTGAATCGCCAAACTCAATCATCGTTTCTACTCCAGCTGCATCAATTGATAGAACGGCTAAATCAGTCCACAAATCTGTTCCCTCGACTGTTGCTGAAACTCGGCGACCATCTTGAAACAATACTTCTACTGCGTCAGATCCTTGCACCACATGGTTATTTGTAAAGATATAGGCTAAGTCATCTGATATTTTGTAGATTGCCCCACTTCCAGAACCGGCTTGCAAGTATTCCTTTTCACTTATAGGTGCTTCATAAAAGGAAGACCATGATCTAAAGTTATTTTTTTGTAAATTTAGAATCGATACAACGGCTCCATCTATTTTATCCACTGCCTCTGTAATTCCTGATGTTACATTAACTTTAACATTTGATATTTCTATTTTTTCTTCAATAATTTCATTATTTACGACATCTTCTGGTTCCTCGGCACAAGCTCCTAAAAGTAAAGGAACAGATGACATAAGTAATATTTTTTTAAATTTTACGTTCATTTTTAAATCTCCTTTGAATCTGTATTCTTCAAAATAACAAAGCTAATTATATATTACCATTATTCTCTTAAAAAAAGAAATAGCTACCTGATTTCTCTTCAAGGTAGCTACTTTACATCGATTTAAAGTCTAAACAATTTTTGCGCTTCATCTGGATCGGTGTCATATAAAAAGAAATCTTCTCCGACACCCATATCTTTCCGCTGAAGTACATCTTGGAATGTGTCTCTCGCAATTTCTTTCATATTATTTTCTCGACTCAAATGTCCCAAGTAAACACGCTTTGTTTTATCGCCAATGAGATCAACTAAAGCGAGCGCACCATCTTCATTCGAAAGGTGTCCTTTATCGCTTAGAATTCGTTGTTTCAGATGCCAAGGATAAGCACCCATACGAAGCATTCCCACATCATGATTACTCTCAATTAAGTAAGCATCAGCATTTCTTAAAGCCGCTCGCATTCGGTCACTCACATAACCCGTATCTGTCAGAATAACAAACTGCTTGTTGTTTTTTTGAAATGTATAAAATTGTGGATCCACTGCATCATGCGAAACGCCAAAACTTAAAATATCAATATCACCAATCGTTTTTAATTCTGTCGGATCAAACAAAAATTTGTGTTCGGTTTTAATTTTACCAAGTTTAGGTGCCATGGCCTTCCACGTTTTATCATTTGCGTAGATATCGAGATCATATCGACGCGACATCACACCGACCCCTTGAATATGATCCGTATGTTCATGTGTTACTAAAATTCCATCTAAATCCTTAGGGTCGCGATCAATTTGACTCATCAATTCGGCTGTTTTTTTACCGCTCAATCCACAATCAACTAACAGTTTAGTTGTCGGTGTCTCTAGATAAATTGCGTTACCCGAACTACCACTTGCTAAAACACTTATCTGTAAGTCATCTGTTTGACCGATTGTAGAGCCTTCTGCTTTTTGCAATTATAAATCCCTCCAAATTTTTCCCGTTTGTACCTTGAAAAATAATAACATA
>CAYROB010000001.1:0-6192 GCA_964425775.1 uncultured Carnobacteriaceae bacterium | reverse complement strand
TCTTTTTCATTCTCTTCTTCTTGTTCTTCCAGTTCCTCTTTTGGAGTCTCTGGCTTTGTGACTGCTTGCTGTCGGATAATTGTACCATTTACAGCATCAACTCGAAAGTTGTCACGATCTGATGAACGGATGACATCAATCGACCAGACCGGACTATACATGCTTAAATCTTCTAAGTGTAGCGCACGTTGATAAGCTAAAATAGGCTTCTCAATATCAAACCCTTCCCTTATTTCATTATTAATAAATAATAATTCAAGGGCTCGTTTACCATCAATTAAATTTAGTGCATTTCCCTGACGGCTAATCGGACCAGCGTAAGTCTGCTGGTACGAATAGATTTCTCCTTCATCATTAACAAACAAAGAAATCTCTGAAGTCCCATCAATAATTGGAATCCCATCTATATGTTGAAAGAGTAAAAATCTCTTTCCCTCTTCATCATACTGGATATTTTCGTATTCCGAACCAAACATTACCTGATCAGATAAAACAAATCTTTTTATGATATCGTAATCAGCTTCGCTAAAACCCTCAGCAGGATTTCCTTTTAACTGAATTGGATTCGATGGAAAACTTATATAGTAAACATCATCTTCATCTAGCGTACCCGTATGAATATCCGTTTCTGCTATTTTTTCTTCTAATAAGGGATCGGCATTTGTTTGAATCGAATAAACTTCTTTGCCATCAGTCTCCGTTCCTGCCAAATCAGGCAAACCAATGTCCATTTCCTGCATGTTTTCTAATATATTATGAGATGCCTCTGGTGAACTCGTATGTTGGATATCTTTTCGCTCTAAAATTCCATAAATTAAGTAAAGATTTAGTAAAGTAAAAGCGACAATAAAGATATGTCCAATTTTTTTAAAATCCATAAACTGTCTCCTTACTTGTCTCTAATAGTGAAGATAAAGTTACCCAGCGTTTGTCATATAAGATGTACCAATCTGGATTAAAGTTAATCACTTGGCTTTCTTCTTCACTTTCTTCCCAAGTGTAACCTAAAGCAAAGTCTTCAACCAACTCAAATTCTTCCTCAGTCAGTTGCTTGCGCAATTCTTCAATCATCTCAACACCAGATACTAAAGATTTTGTTGGTGAGCCTTTTCTATTAATCGGTGTGTTGGCATAACGAAGAGGAATCTTCAGGTGAGTCACCCCTTCTTCTACTAAACCAACTTCTGAAATGCTTTCAGCTTCATTTGTACTAAAAACAGGGATCCCTTCGATTTCCCGGCGAAATGATAGCTTTTTATTCTCTCGATTGTAGGAATCCAAAATAAATGTATCTGTCCAGTTTTCAAATTGGTTGATTTGCTGGAAACTCCGAGTATATCTTTCTTGTGGACTCATTTGATCAGATGTATAGATTTGCCTTAAATACGTTAAAGTGTGATTTGTATCATTCATTGTTACTTCTTTTGTTAAATCGATATAGCGGACACTCCCATTAGTCGACCGAACATCCACTAACGAGGTATCTGGAAAGAAATTACTAATGTAACTTGAATTTGGCAGCTGCTGAATGACATAAGTTCGATAGGATACTTCTAAAGGATCTATCGGTAAATAGCGAATCTGATTCTTTAAAACAATTGATGCTGCCGGTAGATACACCAAGTCTTCATTCTCTATTATCGGATCTAAAACTATTTTTTCTTCACTCAATCGAATTGTATTGTAAAAAGATTCGGATGCACTGTGATAAAAATAAATAATATCTGGATTATTCAAATCAAGAGCAACTCGATCAAAAAAAAGTTGTGCTTTATCTGAAGGCATTTCAATAAATTTTTTAGCAATCATTCCAAATGGCATTTCTTCTGGATAAATGAACTCTAGCCATTGGCCTAAATGTAGTTTTTCCAAATACTCTTCATTTGATAGCGAACCTACTCGTTTGAATTCGGATAAATTTGCCTGCTCTAGATTTTCTTTTAAAAAATCCCTTATCGCATAACTATGTGCAATTAATAAAGGTTCTTCAGCAGTCGAACCATGTAATGCGATTGTTTT
The DNA here is from genome assembly GCA_964425775.1 of uncultured Carnobacteriaceae bacterium. Lineage (GTDB taxonomy): Bacteria > Bacillota > Bacilli > Lactobacillales > Carnobacteriaceae_A > Atopostipes. The sequence goes on along the minus strand of CAYROB010000001.1, from coordinate 4,173 downwards.
TGGCCGGAAGACATCTTCGATGGAATGTGAATTTAAGGATACACTTGAAAATGAACCGCGATCATTAACACTTTCTTCTTCACCTATATTTCTACCAGTTGTCCATAAAGCAAAGGACAGAAAAAAGCTCAATATGATTAGCAGTCCTAACACGATATTGATTATTTTATCTTTATTTAATCCCATCCCCAGTCCTCCTCTTCATATGAAATATAAGGAAGAGCAATATAAAATGTAGTACCCTTACGTTGGAAACTTTCAGCCCATATTCTTCCATCGTGTTGTTCAATAACTTCACGACTGATAGCTAGACCCAGCCCGGTACCACCCATTGCTCTTGAGCGCGCATGATCCACTCGATAAAATCGTGTAAAGATATGCTTTAGGTCTTCTTCAGGTATTCCAATCCCTTCATCCTTTATCGATATAATGACTTGGTCATTTTGAATCTTCATTTCACCTGTAATCGTGCCACCCTCTGGCGAATAATTCACTGCATTGTTCATAATATTATCTAATACCTGAACAATCCGATCGGCATCAATATCAACAAATGTCGCTTCCTCCAATAGATTTCGTTTAATCGTGTAATTTTTTTCACGATATTCTTCTGATGCAATTAACATATCAAATCGGTTTAGGACTTGAGCAAATAATGCGCGAATATCGATTAATTCCTTCTCTAATTCACTTTTCCCTGAATCAATTCGTGATAGATCAAGTAGATCGCGAATCATACGAATCATTCGGTCTGTTTCTGATTGTGCAACCTCAAGGAATCTTGGCGCTAACTCTTCATCTTTCCAAGCCCCATCAATTAATGCCTCAATATAACTACGCATACTTGTTAGCGGTGTACGCAGCTCATGTGAAACATTTGAAACAAATTGCTTTCGATTTCTTTCGATTCTTTCTTCTTCTGTTACGTCACGCAATACACAAACCACACCGCTAATAAAACCAGAATCTGCTTGAATCAGTGAGAAGCTGGCACGGAGGATGATATCTTTTTCTTTAAAACCAAAACCTAAGAGAATATCTTCATTTTTATCAACTAGTTCTCTTAAATTATAATCATCAGATAAGTTGAGTAGACTCAAGATATTCTCGCCGATTATTTCTTCACTCGGCTGGTCAAGCATATCCGTTGCCATTTTATTAATAATATCAATCTCACCATGGCGGTTCGTTGCAATAATCCCTTCAGACATGTTACTTAAGACACTGTCCAACCGTCTTCGTTCAGACTCAATTCGACGTTGACCTCTTTCAACTTCATCTGAAAGTTCATTAATATTTTCGGCAAGTAAGCCAATCTCATCTGTTCCATAGATTTTTACTTCTCCTGAATAATTTCCTTCTCCAATTTCTTTTGCTTTCTCCTGCATTTCTTTAATTGGATCAGTTAATGCTTTTGAAACCATGTTGGCTAAAAAGGAAGATAGTACAATAGCGCCTAAAGATGCTCGTAAAAAGATGAGGGTAATTTCGGTGATTTGATCATATACTGCTTCAATATTACTTTCAACAATAATTGCGCCAATAACTTTTTGTGCATCAGTTGATGAATAGACAGTTTTTACTATTTTCCATCTTCGCATATTGGTCGTCGTGTTAATAATTTGTCGTGACACAGAACTGCCTTGTAAAATAGCAGAACGGGCATCATTATCATTTAATAGTTGTCCTACCTGCGTTTGCAACGTACTATCACTATTTCCAACGACAACTAGGTCGGCATCAATTACGGTAATATTTGATATTTCTGTTCCTGAAAAATCTTGAATAAGTGTATTAATTTCTTTTTCAGGGACAATATCTTCTTTTAACATTTCAGGATTTTCTATCATTTCTAAATAAGGCAAAAAAGAACTTTCTAAGAAATTTACCTGAACCTGTTGATTTTCTTGAAAGTTATTAATTAATTGTCTTTCTGTTTGCGTAATAAAATTCGCCCCAATTAACTGTAGGGCGAATACGATTACCATAACAATGACCATTACAATTTTAGCGTTAATTGTTTCATAAAAACGTATTTTTTTCATAATTTAGAGCTCCATTTTATCGGGATTCCTCAAGTAGTAACCTACTCCACGGCGGGTAATAATATAATTAGGATGACTTGGACTATCTTCAACTTTTTCACGCAAACGACGAATCGTTACATCGACTGTTCGGACATCTCCTAAATAATCAAAGTCCCAAACTTTTTCAAGTAAATGTTCTCTTGTCATCACTTGTCCGACGTGTCGTGCTAGATAATGTAGTAATTCAAATTCACGGTGGGTTAACTCAATTGTCTCTTCATTTTTAGATACATAATATGCATCTGGATGAATCGTTAAGTCACCTACTGTGATATCATTTTTATTGATATCTGTTTCATCTTCTTCAGCAGCAATACTCTTGCTATGTCGACGTAGGTTGGCTTTAACGCGTGCAACTAATTCTCGATTTGAAAATGGCTTCGTTACGTAGTCATCGGCACCTAATTCTAACCCAAGTACTTTATCTATTTCGGTCTCTTTAGCTGTAACCATAATAATCGGCATGTCATGAGTCTTCCTTACTTCTCGAACCACTTCTAAGCCATCAATTTTAGGCAGCATGACATCTAAAACAATTAATGCTGGTTGCTCAGCCTCTACTTTTTCTAAGGCTTCTTCGCCATCAAATGCCGTTACAACCTCATAACCTTCTTTTTCTAAATTGAATTTTATAATATCCGAAATTGGCTTTTCATCGTCAACTACTAGTATTTTTTTCATATCGTTTCTCCTCGATTTTTTTAAAAGACTCAATGTTCATCATTTTCTTCAATCGTATTAAAATTACTCTTCACTTGATTATATCACAGCGCTATACCCTTTGCAAAACAGCGCTTACACCCTTGTGTCTCTTAGCAAATTCTGTAGTTGTCGTACAAATTTAAATCTAGGGGGGGCATTAAAATATTTTCGCTCTCAATGCTAAACTTTCATTTGCCTTTGCTCTTTCAGTTGGATAAACTTCTAAATCCACTTCTTTTTCTTTTTGTTCTAAGATAATTACACTAACAACTGGATTCAATCCTTCGTTGATAATAAAGTCCGGATCAAAACTAACTAATAAATCGCCTTCTTCAACAAACATACCTTTTTCGAGCTTTGTTTCAAAACCTTCACCTTTTAATTGAATCGTATCAATCCCTAAATGAATTAATAATTTTATATTATCGGCAGTTGATAGATAGACGGCATGTTTTGTGGACGCAATTTCTTCCACTTTACCAGTTATCGGTGAATATAATTTTTTTCCTGTTGGGATAATACCATAGCCATCACCAATCATCTTACTCGAAAAAACTGGATCAGCAATTTCCTCTACTTTAATTATTTCCCCATCAATCACTGCTTTTAGCTCGATTTCAATTATATTTGTACTGTTTTTTTCTGTCATTCAAGACCGGCTCCTTTAAATATCAATATTTTACTATGTTCCTGGCATTTCATTTTATAGATTCCACTTTTTTTGGTATTCTTGTAGTATACTAAAGATAATTGAACTGAACAGAAATAACAATTATTTTTGTTCGTTTTTAAAAATGTTACAGAAAAGAGGGAAGAGAATGAGTACTGGAACCATAATTGCTCTATCAATCGTTGTCCTTTCGATTCTCATGCTAGCTGCTGTTGGAGCTTTTACCTACAATGAAATAAAGCCAACACATCGTAACTTAAATGAATTAAATGCAGTCATCAATCAGAAAAAGAAGTTCTACACTAGAGAAGCGGAAGAATTAAATAACCGAGTCACTCTTTTAAGTCAAGATGCGGAGCGTATTCAAAAAGAAGCTGAGGATAAAAGTTTGCAGTTCCAAGATTTTGCCCAAGAACAAGGTGAATTTCAATCATCCGTTCGCTACTTACAGGATCATGCTGCTGATTATTCCAAGGGAATTGCACAAAATATTAAAGCTGAAGTAAAAGAGGATGGTCCTAAAATTATTAAAAGTTTCAAACTAGCCTTTAAGAAGACAGCCCAAAAACAAAAAGCACGGTTTAAAAATAGATAAGAAAGCTGAGTGATCAAATGAAAAAGAAAGATGGTCTTATTTTTGTATTAATTGCTATAGTGACAGCAGGTATTACCTTATTATTTGCACCTAATTCAGGAAAAGTAACGCGTCAAAAA